>CALAZX010000284.1 GCA_937926555.1 uncultured Negativicutes bacterium
ACATACAGACATACCAAGCTGGAATCACATACAGTATGGAGAAGCGGAACCTTTCCGGACGTTTCCCCATACTGTATTTTTTTGCATAATGTATTGTTTTGTACATTCAGAGTATATTGTATACATGGCCTGAAATGGTGGATTTATACGATGGTCTGTTATACAATAAACAAGATACTGCATAAACTGACAGTAAAAGTGTAATTATTGGGAGGCGTTTTTTTATGTTAATTGCTTTCGGTGTAGTGGTTATCCTGGCGGTAATCTACCTGATGCTGAAACGATATGAGTCCAGAATGGTGCTCATGGGAGCCGGTCTGCTGATGGCTATTGTGGCAGGCAACCCCATGATGGCGCTGAACGCGTTCGCCAAGAGCATGGCCAATGCGGGTCTGATCACATCCGTATGCTCCTGCATGGGTTTCGCCCTGGTGATGAAATACACCACCTGTGACAAACATCTGGTGTTCGCCATCGGCAAAGTGCTGAAGAAACTGGGTTTCCTGCTGATTCCCGGTGCGGTTATCGCCACCTTCGTGGTGAACATCGCGATCCCCAGCGCATCCGGCTGCTCCGCGGCTGTAGGCGTTATCTTCATCCCCATCCTGATGGCTGCGGGCGTGCATCCCGCCATGGCTGCCGCCGCCGTTAAATCCGGCACCTTCGGCAGCATGCTGAACCCGGGTCTGGTGCACAACGCAGTTGTTGCCAAACTGGCCGGCGTGCCTATCACCACCGTGATTTCCCACCACATGTTCATGGTTGTCACCGGCATGCTGGTGGCTTCCGTAGTGCTGACCATCATCGCTTTTGTCCTGAAAGAGAACAAAGGCTGCGGCACCGATACCCTGGAAGAGGGGGACAACCAGCTGAAGATCAATCCGCTGTACGCGCTGATGCCGCTGCTGCCGGTACTGATCCTGCTGCTGGGCGCCACCGGCGCTGTTCCGGCTCTGAAAATGGGCGTGGCCCAGGCTATGGTCACCGGCGCGGTGATCTCCCTGTTCGTGACCCGCACCAACCCCACCCAGCTGACCAAAGAGTTCTTCACCGGTATGGGTGAGGGCTATGCCAGCATCATCGGCATCATCATCTCAGTTGGCGTGTTCGTGGCAGGCCTGAACTCCCTGGGAGTTATCAAGGCTGTCATCAACTGGATGCTGAACTCCACCGGCATTGTGAAGATCGCGGCCACCTTCGGCCCCTTCCTGCTGGCGCTGATTTCCGGCTCCGGTGACGCCGCTACCGTGGCATTCAACGAATCCATCACTCCCTTCGCGCAGCAGTTCGGTCTGGATATCATGTCCATGGGCTCCATGGCCATGTTCGGCGGCACCCTGGGCCGTACCGTATCCCCCATCGCCGGCGCCACCATCATCGTGGCAGGTATCGCCGGTGTGGACCCGATGGAAGTCTGCAAGCGCAACGCGCTGGGCATCACCCTGGCTCTGATTGTGGGCATGGTGATGATGTTCTACTGATTCTTCCGGCATGACTCCGCCCCGGACGCTGTCTGCGGCAGCTGTGGGGAAGTCGGTAGCAGAAGAAAAAGAAGAGCGGCAAGCGTGTCATAAAAAGAATATGTGACAAGCGTTCTGACAGGACCGGTTCTCCGGTCCTGTTTTTTGTTGCCCGGATATAACAGGGTGGTATAATGGAGGTATAGCATGACGGACGGAATTGAAGTCTGAGGCTGCCCGGTTTTGTGCGGAGAGTCATGAAAGAATGTGGCGGGAACGAACGGAACGGGACAGCGTCAGAAGGAACCGGGCGCGTAATAAATGATTGGGTGGAAAAGGTGGAAGGAAGAGGTGGCAGGTATGACAGGTGTGGAGATTCTCATCGTGACGGCGGTGTTCTCGGTGGCCTCGTTTCTCAACATGGTCGTCGGGTTCGGCTTCGGCCTCATCGCCACGCCGCTGATGACCATCCTCTGGGGGCCCAAGGTGGCGGTGCTTTTCGTCACGGCGGCCAGTTTCCTGCTGCGGGTGGCCATGCTGCCCATGTCCCTGAAGCACATGCAGGTGCCTGTGGTGGTGACGGCGGTGGCCGGCGTCATCCTGGGGGCTTTCCCCGGCAGCTACCTGCTGAAGATCATCGACAACAGCGACCTGAAGATCTTCCTGGGCCTGGTGCTCCTGGGGGCGGCCTATCTCATGATCCGCAGCGTGCGCCTGCCCATACAGAACGTGACCCTGGGCCGTTTCCTGGCGGGACTGGGCTGCGGTTTCTTCAGCGCCTGCACCACTATCGGCGGACCGCCGCTGGCTCTCTGGTTCATCAATGAGAGCATGGAGCGGCACGCCATGAGGAGCAACCTGATCTGGATTTTCGCCTGCAGCACCGGGCTCACCCTGGTGGGCAGCGCCTATATGGGGACGATCAAAGTGCTGTCATCCCCCATGGATTTCCTCTACACCATCCCCGGACTGGTCATCGGGTACCTGGTGGGCGGCTACTGCTTCGAGAAGATCAACAAGCAGCTCTTTACCTGGATTGTCCAGGGCGTGGTGGTCTTCGGCGCCATCTCCTCCCTGGTCAGCGGCATCATGGGGAAGATGGGCTGAAGCCCGGACCGCACGTCGTAGGACGGGATTGCGGGAGGCTGCGGTGCTGATGCTTGAAGCGGCGGGAAGACTGCTGTGGCAACGCCGGCTGAACCTGAAAAACAGTCCCGATTTCCGGAAAATACAGGATAAAGTGTAACATTGATGACAGAATCCGCCCTTGACGGATAAAAGTGTAAGGGGTATAGTGGTAACAAGCTTTAAAAACTACAAACCATATGTAAAGAGGATTATCATGAACCATTCCACACAGTTATTCGCAGCTGAATACGGATTTTTCTTTAGCCAGAGCTTTTACTTTAGCTATGGCTTTTTCGCGTGGGAAAATCGAAGAGCGGCAGATAACGTAAACAGGGTGGATTGGCGTTCCTGAGGGAGTGTCAATGTAATTCGCTTACAAAGCGGGCTCTTTTACGAGCCCGCTTTTTTTGTGGGCTCGGGGCTCTGGAGAAAAGGAGAGTGTACAAAATGATTATTGTCATGAAACACGGCGCACCGGCGGAGGAAAGAACGAAAATCAGAGAACGGCTGGAGGCCCAGGGCTTCCAGATCAACGAGATCATCGGCACCCAGATGGCGGTGCTGGGAATCATCGGCGACACCAGCATTATCGACATCCGGTCCCTGCAGGTCAATGACTGGGTGGAGAAAGTGATGCGGGTACAGGAGCCGTTCAAACGGGCCAACCGGATGTTCCATCCCGATGACAGCATCATCGACGTTGCCGGCGTACCCATCGGCGGCAAGAAGATCCAGGTCATCGCCGGCCCCTGCAGTGTGGAGAACCACGACCAGATCGTGGAGGTGGCCAAGTCCGTGAAACTCAGCGGCGCCACCCTGATGCGCGGCGGCGCCTTCAAACCCCGCACTTCCCCGTACTCCTTCCAGGGCCTGGGCATGGACGGGCTGGAACTGCTGAAAGAGGCCAAGGCCGAGACCGGACTTCCCATCGTCACGGAGATCATGAGCACCGATGTGCTGGACAAGTTCGTGGAGGATGTGGACCTGATCCAGGTGGGCGCCCGGAATATGCAGAACTTCGAGTTGCTGAAAGCCCTGGGCAAAACCAGGAAGCCGGTGCTGCTGAAGCGGGGCCTGGCCGCCACGGTGGAGGAATGGATCATGAGCGCCGAGTACATCATGGCGGGCGGCAATCCCAACGTCATCCTCTGCGAGCGGGGCATCCGGACCTTCGAGAACTACACCCGGAACACTCTGGACCTGAGCGCTGTCTGCGCCGCCAAGAAACTGAGCCATCTGCCGGTCATCGTGGACCCCAGCCATGCGGCGGGGATGTGGTGGATGGTGGAACCTCTGGCGAAAGCTGCGGTGGCGGCAGGAGCTGACGGCCTCATCATCGAAGTACATAATGACCCGGAACACGCCCTCTGTGATGGCGCCCAGTCCCTGAAACCGGAACGCTTCGCCGGTCTGATGGGCGAGCTGAAGGCCATCGCGCGGATCGTGGGACGGGAGATGTGAGAGAAAACAGAAGCGCGTAACATCCCCGGTGACGGGGAAATCTAAAAGACGAGAAAACGAGAGAGGTAAAACGACATGGGAAATTTCAAAGAGACACCGTTCAATGAGCTGACATTCGGAATCATCGGCCTGGGGCTGATCGGAGGGTCCTACGCCAGGGCCCTGCGGAAGCTGGGGGTGAGACGGATTCTGGGCCTGGACCGGAGCCGCGGCATCGCCAACGCCTGCCGCAGCGCCCATCTGGTGGACGAGCTCATCGGACAGGACGGCAGCGGCATGGAGGAGGCGGATGTGGTGATCTGCTGCATCTATCCGGGAGACCTGTACGGCTTCCTGGAGGAGCGGAAGGGTCATCTCCGGCCCGGCGCGCTGGTGACGGATGTCTCCGGCATCAAGGACGACATGCCCCGGAAGATCCAGGCCATGCTGCCCGCCGGCGTGGAGTTCATCTCCGGCCATCCCATGGCGGGGCGCCAGGGAAGCGGGCTGGGTATGTCGGACGCATCCATCTTCGACGGCGCCAACTACATCATCGTGCCGACGGAGGAGAACAGCTCCGAGGCCATCGTCTGGATGACGGAGTTCGCCGAGCGGCTGGGCTGCGGCAACACGGTGCAGATCAGCGGGGAGGAGCATGACAGGATCATCGCCTACACCAGCAACCTGCCCCACCTGCTGGCGGTATCCCTGCTGAACAGCCGTTCCTTCGACGAATCCACGAAACAGTTCATCGCCGGCAGCTTCCGGGACGCCACCAGAGTGGCGGACATCAATCCCGAGCTGTGGAAGGACCTGTTCCTGGGCAACCGGGAGAACGTGCTCCAGGAGATCGACAATTTCCGGGAGCAGCTGGACTGCTGGGAGAAACTGCTCCGTGACAATGACGGGGAAGGACTGACAAAGATCATGGAGGAGGCGGCGGAGAAATCCCGCCGGCTCTACTGAGAGAGATAAAGAAGCGGCAAGGGAGGAACCATGGAGACAATCAGAGTGGCACTGGCGGAACGGAGTTATGACATACATATCGGAAGAGGCATCCTCCCCACGGTGGGGAAACGGATGCGGCAGCTGCTGCCCCGGGCGGAGCAGGCCCTGATTGTCACGGACAGCCATGTGGGCCCCCTCTACGGGGAAAGTCTGCGGCGGAGTCTGGAGGAGGCCGGGTTCCGGGTCCATACGGTGACGGTGCCCGCCGGCGAGGAGAGCAAGAGCCTGGCCGTGCTGGCGGACATCTACAGCCATATGGCGGACGCGGCGCTGACCCGGGAGGACCCGGTGGTCACCCTGGGAGGCGGCGTGGTGGGGGACCTGGGCGGACTGGCGGCGGCCACGTATCTCAGAGGCCTGCCTTTCATCCAGGTGCCCACCTCCCTCCTGGCCCAGATCGACAGCAGCGTGGGCGGCAAGACGGCGGTGGACCTGCCCCAGGGGAAGAACCTGGTGGGAGCCTTCCATCAGCCGGCGGCGGTGTACATCGACCCGTCGGTGCTGGAGACACTGCCGGAACGCTACCTGCGGGACGGCATGGCGGAAGTGGTGAAGTACGGCTGCATCTGCGAGGAGACCCTGTTCCGCCGGCTGGAGGAGCTCTCGGGTCCCGAGGCGATGCTGGATGAAAGAGTGGCGGAGGAGATCATCGCCACCTGCTGCCGCATCAAGGCGTCCATCGTGGAGAAGGACGAGCGGGATACCGGCTGCCGGATGCTGCTGAACTTCGGCCACACCCTGGGGCACAGCGTGGAACGGCACTACCACTACCGGGGCTTCTCCCACGGGGAGGGCGTGGCGGTGGGGATGGCCCTGCTGACGGAACGGTCCGAGGCCATGGGGATGACGGAACCGGGCACATTGCGGCGGCTCCTGTCCCTGTTGGACTGCCTCAGACTGCCTGTAAGGGCGGCTATGACCCGGGAGGACCTCCTCGCGGGTGTCGCCATGGACAAGAAGAAACAGGGCTCCAGAATCAATCTGGTGCTGTTGAAGCGTATCGGGGAGGCATTCCTCCACAACATCCCCATGGATGAGATGAAGGACTACATCCCGGAGAGCCCGGCCGGAGAGAAAAGAGACGCACAGGAGGAGAGACCATGACAGTGTACAGAATAGAACCTGCCGGAACGGCGGGAATGGTGCGTGTCCCCTCCTCCAAGAGCATGGGCCACCGGCTGGCCATCGCCGCCGCCCTGACCGGCCCGGACTGCCGGGTGGAGGGCGTGACAAATTCGAAAGACATGGAAGCCACCGCCCGCTGTCTGGCGGAATTGGAGCGGTATAACGAAGAAGGTGCAGCATCTGCGGAACATGTGCCTGCGGAGGGACGACGCTATTGTCTGGACTGCGGCGAGTCCGGCTCCACCCTGCGGTTCCTGATTCCCGTGGCCATGCTGCGGGAGGGGATGAAGACTTTCACCGGGCAGGGGAAGCTGGTGAGCCGGCCCCTGGACCCCTACTACCGCATCTTCGAAAAGCAGGGGATCCGTTATGCCACGGAGAAGGGCGGCCTGCCGCTGACCGTGGAGGGCACACTGGCCCCCGGCGCCTATGAGCTGCCGGGGGATGTGAGCTCCCAGTTCATCAGCGGGCTGCTGTTCGCACTGCCCCTGCTGGAGGGGGTCTCGGTGCTGGAAGTGACCTCCCCGCTGGAGTCCGCCTCCTATGTGAATCTGACCCTGGCGGTGCTGAAGCAGGCGGGCATCCGCATCGAGACGGAGGACCTGCTGAGCTACCGGATTTCCGGCAACCAGCGGTACCGCCTGCCGGAGCGGACCGTGGTGGAGGGGGACTGGTCCCAGGCGGCATTCTGGCTGGTGGCCGGCTGCCTGTCCGGCGACATCGCCTGCACCGGGCTGGACCCGGAATCCCTCCAGGGGGACAAAGCGGTGCTGGAGATCCTGGAACGGATGGGCGGCGCTGTCCGGTGGGAGAATGGTTGCGGAAACAGCAAGGCGGCGGGAGAGGCTGATGCCGGTGACGGCGATGCGGATTCCCGTCCTGTGTGCCGCGCATCCCGCTCCTCCCTGAAAGCCACGGTGATCGATGCGGCGGACTGCCCGGACCTGGTGCCGGTGCTGGCCGTGGCCGCCTCGGTGGCGGAAGGGACCACGGAGATCGTCAATGCGGGCCGCCTGCGGATCAAGGAGTGCGACCGGCTGGCGGCGGTGACTTCGGAACTGCGGAAACTGGGGGCCCGGATCACCGAGCATCCGGAAGGGCTGACCATCCAGGGACGTCCGGAAGGGCTGGAAGGCGGCTGTGAGGTGGAGGCATGGAACGACCACCGCATCGCCATGAGCCTGGCGGTGGCGGCCACGGTCTGTGAAAAACCCATCGTCCTCAGCGGGGCGGAGAGCGTGGCGAAATCCTATCCCGGATTCTGGGAGGATTACCGCTCCCTGGGTGGACGGCTGGAAGAAGTCTGACAGCCGGAAGGGTGAAAGAAGAGCGGCCGGTGCGGCAGCGTCATGGAAACGGGGCCGCGCCGGAAGATGACAGAATGGATGTGACGGCGGAAATCCTCCGGCGACAGCAGCAAGACGGCAGATAGAAAACGCGGCAGAGATAGAAGAGAGAAGATAAAGGAGAAGGGTCATGAGTGGAACCTGGGGCAGAAACATACGGCTGACAATTTTCGGAGAATCGCACGGTCCCGCTATCGGCGGCGTGCTGGACGGACTACCGCCCGGCGTCCTCCTGGACATGAAGGAGATCGCCCGGGAGATGGCCCGGCGGGCGCCGGCGGGAAAGAAGCTGGCCACGCCCAGGCAGGAGAAAGACGGGGTGGAGGTGCAGAGCGGCGTTTTTGAGGGACGTACCACGGGGACACCGCTGTGTTTCCTCATCCCCAGCAAGGACACCCGGTCCGGCGACTATGACCAGCTGCGGCACTGCATGCGGCCCGGCCATGCGGACTATGCCGGACGGGTGAAGTACGGCGGGTTCCAGGACTACCGGGGCGGCGGCCATTTCTCCGGACGTCTCACGGCGCCCCTGGTCTTCGCCGGGGCGGTGGCACGGCAGATCCTGGCGGAGAAAGGCATACGGATCGGGGCCCATATCCGCAACATCGGCAGCGCGGCGGACCGGAGCTTCGACCCCCTGGGGGAGAGCCCTGAGACTCTGGAGGCCCTGGGCCGGAGCCACTGGCCCGTGCTGGACCCTGCCGCCGGAGAGCGGATGCAGGCCCCG
>CALAZX010000285.1 GCA_937926555.1 uncultured Negativicutes bacterium
CCGGTGCCGGGATCAACCTCGCCGGTGCCCGGAATCTCCTCCGGCACATACCGGCCCTGGCCGTCCTCATCGCTGAAGGTGATATCCTCCAGACGCATGCTGGCGGAGGAGGAAGTCAGACCTTCCGCGATTTCCACCTTGCCGGCCAGGTTCTTCTCCCCTTCCGCATACGCAGCGTAGTACAGTTTATTGGCCAGCGCGTTCAGTGTGCTGTCCACTGCGGTCTTCTCGTCCATGTCAATGCCGCTGTTGTCGGTGACCAGGGTGATGCCGGATCCTTCTGCGGCATGGCCGATATTGATATTGCCGCCTTTGAAAGTCACAGGTGCGTCAGCCTGGGTTTCCGCGGCTGCCCGCATCAGCATCATGACAGGAGCTGCCGGCGCGGTAGCGTTTTCATGCTCGAAGAAGACTTTCGTGAAACCGCTGTAGTTGCCGATCTCAATATCCCTGCCGTCTTTCTGGAAAATCATGCCGGCCCGGGACTCGTCACTGCCGCCACGGAGATTCGTCACACGGCTGCTGGCGGGACCGCCCGCTTCAGGCGCAGGAAGTCCGTAAGTCTCGTGGTTCCAGGTGGCGCCGTTCTGCAGATACAGGTTGGTCTCGCCCACAAAGGTGGTTTCACCGCTCTTTTTCCCTTCTGCCGGGAATTGGTTCACCACCATGCCGGTGAGGCTGCTGTCCTTGGTGGACAGGCCCAGGTTCACCTGGGTCAGCGCGCCGTTCACATCATCCCCGTTCACTGCGCCGGTGGAGGCTGTCACATTGCCGCTGATGACAACCTTGTGACTGTCCGCGCCGCTTGCGCGGCCGCTGCCGTCTTTCACCACGTTCATGTTCACGATGCCATTGGAAGCCATCAGTGCGGAATAAGCACCGCTCTGGTCTTTTCTCACTTCGATGCTGCCGCCTTTGGCATCGATGGTGGCGCCGCCGATATTGGCATAAAGGCCGTTGGCGCTCACCTTCAGGTCGATATCGTCATTGAGGACAACGGATGCCGCACCGGCCTCACCACGCATATTGCCTGCCGCATAGATGGCGGATGCGTCATAATAATCATGTCCTCTGGTATTTTCCACAGCCCAGCCTTCGCCGGTATTCATCTTCACCTTGCCGTTCAAGGTGATGGCGGAGTTGCCGGAAGCATAGATGCCCAGCGCATAGCCATCCCCTACGGAAACAATCTCTGTGTCGCCGTTCACGGTCAGGGAGCCTTTCCCTGTCATATGGTTCAGATGGATACCTTCCGCACGGCTGCCGGTATCCCGGTTGTCCAGGACCAGTCTGTCCGCTGTGATCTCGATGTCTTTGCCCTGTTCATTCTTGATCAGGCTGGTATCTTCCGTCCTGCCCTCCTGGGTCAAGGTCAGCGTATGGCCGGAAGCGTCGATTTTCAGGTTCTCCGCCGCATCCACCACACTGTCATGCCCGGTGGCGGTGAGGACAGTATCCTCAGCGAAGGTGTACACCGCGCCGTCCAGGATTCCCGCCTGCTCGAAGGGTTTCTGGCTGTCCTCCCCGTCGGTTCCGTTCTTGCCGGTGATGGGCACGTTGTGCCAGTCCGGCAGCTCCGGCGCGGGAGCTGCATACTGTCCCTGTCCGCTGGTCTCGTCAAAGGTGATGTCCTCCAGACGCATGCTGGCGGAGGAGGCGGTCAGACCTTCCGCGATCTCCACTTTGCCCTCCAGATTCCGCTCGCCATCCACATACTTCTGGTAGTAGAGTTTGCCGGCCAGAGCGTTCAGCGTCTCTTCTACGGCATCGGCATTCTCCATGTCCAGTCCCGCATTGTCGGTGGACAGAATCACGCCGGATCCGGCTGCGGCGCTTCCAATCTTGAAATCACCGCCTTTGATGGTGCCCGGAGCGTTTTCATCATGGGCGTAAATCACTTTCATATGGCCGCTGTAATCGCCAACCTCCATGACACGGCGGTCCTGTGCCAGGATGATGCCGGCATGCTCCTTGTCGCTGCCGCCGGTGAGGTTCGTCACCTTCTGACGCTCGATATAGCGGTGCCCCTGCTGTTTATTGTTCCAGGTGGCGCCGTTCTTCACGGTCAGGTTGAAGATATGGTCCCCTTTGTCATTCTCCGCCGCACCGCTCCAGGAGGAACGTTCCGTCTCCAGGTTCATATCCACCCGGTTTGCGCCTTTCACCCCTGCGTTGCCGCCCAGGTCGTTGAGGAAAATGTCACCGGTGGCCACCAGGTCTCCCGCCTCAATGCCGGCATCCCCGGCAGGGACGTTGATGCTGATGGAGCTGTGATTCTGCACGGTGGCCAGCTGTTTTGTATCGCCTGCGGTAAGCTCGCCGCCGGCGATACGGATCTGCCCTTCACGGTCGCCACGCAGCACCCAGCCATTCTTCACATCGGAGACGGTCAGCGGCTTGCTGACCACCACGGAAGCGTTTCTGATGGCCGCCACGGCTGCCGTAGCGGAGCTGCCGCCCTCAAGGTCGCGGATAACCAGCGGCGCGTCGATACGGATTTCCGCATTCTCCTTATAGGCATAGATGCCGTAAGCGGGAGTCGCTCCGCCCTTCAGCTTCTCCACCGTCACGTCTTTCACGCCATCCGTCACATGGATGCTGGCGTCCTCACGGGTGACAAAGCCGCTGACAGACCCTTTGACGGCGCTGACATCGGAAATCTTCAGGCTCTTCTTCTCCGCTGCGGAGGAGCCGATCTCCAGATGCTGCCCGTTTGTCACAGTGACACCGGAAGCACCGTATTTGATGCCTTTCTCCGGTTCCTCCACCGTGCCGGTGACGGTGACACTGATATCATGTCCCGCCATATCCACTTTTGCCGGATTCTCTTTGGTGGTGCCTTCGCTCTCCGTATAGATGCCGGAGACGATATGGTTTTTCGTCTGCGCCGTCGGCACATCGTCACCCACCAGGACATTACGGTCCGCCTTCAGCACTTCCGGTGCCCGGATAGCGCCTGTCTTCGCCGGTTCCGGCTCCTCTGCCAGAGCTACATACCGCCCCTGGCCTTCCTCCTCGGTGAACTCGATGCCACCGACTTTCAGGCTGGCGGAGCCGCTGACAATACCTTCCGCGATCTTCACGGTACCGGTCAGATTCCGCTCTCCGGAAGTGATGCCGGCATAATAGATCTTTCCGGCCAATGCGGACAGTACGCCTTCAACAGCCTCGGCATTCTCCATATCCAGCCCTACATTATCGGTCAGCAGAGTGATATGGGAGCCTTCCTTCGCTTTTCCGATACGGATGTCACCACCGAACAGGGTGGTCGGGGAAGAATAGGAATGGACGTAGACCACATTCAGATGACCGCTGTCGTTG
>CALAZX010000286.1 GCA_937926555.1 uncultured Negativicutes bacterium
CCTTGATTTTCCGCTCTTCCGCTTTTATCCCTCTTCATAGGCTCAGGGTGTAGACTGTGCCGTCCGCCGCCGTCAGTCCCGGGGGTACTCCCCGTGCCACAGGGGCTCCAGCCACTTGTGGAAATCGTGGAAGTCCTCGATCACCGTGCCCACTTCCGGCATGGTTCTCAGATAGCCGCTCTCCTCGATGGCGCAGAGCCCCACGATATCGTCGGCTCCTGCGGCCTTCGCTGAACGGACCCCCAGCATGGCGTCCTCGATGACGATGGTGTCCGCCAGGTCCACTCCAATCCGTTCCGCTGCGATGCGGTAGATGTCGGGAGCGGGTTTTCCCGGGAAGGTGCCGTCAGACACCACGATCTTCTCCGGGTCGAACCAGCGGTCCAGTCCCAGATGTTTCCGGTAGAAAGCCAGGTTTCCCGGATCCGCGCCGGTGGCGATGTTGATCGGCACCTCATGGCGGCAGAGCCAGTCCAGGAAAGTCTCCAGACCCTCCGTGAGCACCAGATGCTCCCGGTCGGCCAGACACAGCTCCCGGTAGATCTCCTCTTTCTCCTCCGCATATTTCCAGGTCTCCTCCAGGGGCATATTCCCCAGGAAATGGCAGATGATAGTGGGGTTGGGGCTGCCGTTGATGTACTTGGTGAACTCCTCCATGGTGGGATATCTCCCGCAGTGCCTTCTGAGGAATTCGCTCCAGGCCTTGATATTCTTATCAGTGTCCTGGAACATGGTGCCGTTGAAATCGAAAATGATGTTTCTCATTGATTGGTTGGTTTCCTTTGTCTTATTTATTATTTCCGCAGCTTCCGGGTTTTGCTTCGGTTCCGTCAGTTTCGACGGGCTTGCCGGATTCTGCTGTTTTATCAGTTTCATCTGCTGCGTCAGTTCCGTCTGCCGCAGGTTCTGCGGCATCTCCGCTGTCAGGGGATTCCTTGCTTTCCGAAGCTTCGGCGGCGTCAGCCGTCTTTCCGTTCTCCGTCTTCCCGTCCGCTGTCTTCTCTTCCTCCGCTGCCGCCTTCTCAGGCTGCTCCTCCGGGGAAGCCTCCGCCTCCTCATCCTCGGGAGCCCGGTCCGCGTCGGATACCGGTGCGGTGAACTGCCGCTTGCCGCTGCGGAATGCCAGTGTGCTCAGGGCCACGCCCAGCACGCCCAGCAGTCCTGCCGCCAGGAGCATCCACAGGTTCAGGATGGGGCCTCCCATCAGATAGGTCAGTCCCAGGGCCGCCGGCCACAGCAGCAGGCTGAAGAACACGGCGATCCGCACGTTGCGTGTGATGGTCCGGTCGCATTTCCGGCTGAGATCAAGCAGGTAGGGGATCTTCTCCAGGTTGCTGTCCTTCAGGACGATGCGGGAGGAATCCCGGGCGATCTTCGATCCCCGTCCCACCGCGATGCCCAGGTCCGCCTCCAGCAACGCCAGCACGTCATTCACCGAGTCGCCCACCACGGAGACGTTCTCGCCGCCCTGGCGCAGGGTGGCTACCAGCTCGCCCTTCTGGGCGGGCATGAGGTCCGCGGTGACCTGGTCGGCACCGGACTGCCGGGCCAGATAGATGCCGGAGCGGCGGTCGTCACCGGTCATGACCATGGTGCGCACGCCCATCTCCTTCAGCTCCGCCATGACCTGCCGTGTCTCGGGCCGCAGGTCGTCGGAGAAGGCGAACATGCCATAAAGAGTGCGCCGCACGATGAGGTACCATACCACCTCGCCCCGGTCCGCCATCTGCTGCGCCTGCTCCTCCGCCTCGGGGGACAGGTCCGTGTACCGTTTCATGAAGGTCCAGTTGCCGAAATGGATGTCCTCCCGCCAGCAGCGGGCGAAGAACTCCCCGTCCCCGTTCTGTTTCACCATGCCGCACTCGGGCAGCTCACAGCCTTCCGCCGCACGGCGTACCGCTGCCGCCTCGGGCAGGTCGGACTCCTGCACCATGGCCGCGGCCAGGGACAGCAGTCCCCGCTCTCCGCCGCCATTGAAGGTGCGGATCTCTTTCAGTTCCGGAGTGCCCCGGGACAGTGTGCCCGTCTTGTCGAAGAGCATGATGGTCACATCGCCGGCATAGGACAGGGTCTGCCCGTCACGGACCAGGATATCCGCCTTCCGGGCCTTCTCCAGGGCCACCGCCACCGGCCAGGAGGCGCAGAGGCGGTACACCGGCGGATACATGCACACCAGCATGCCGCTGACAATCTGCCAGGCGGGGAAGGAGCCGATGCCTGTATAGAAGAAACTCAGTCCCGCGATGACGCCGATGATGGGCGCCACGGTGAGAAGCCAGGCCGCCGGCCCCTCCCGGTGATGGACCAGCAGGGTCTTCCAGCGGGTCTCCAGCACCACGCTGTACAGAGAC
>CALAZX010000287.1 GCA_937926555.1 uncultured Negativicutes bacterium
CGCTGAACTGTTCCAGGGAAACCTCTTTGCCGGAGGGTTCCGGTACGCTGAATTTATAGATACTCATAGGTTCACGCTCCTTTTCTGTCTTAAGGTCGATACAATACACCGGTATGACATCGCCTTTTTCATACCTTGATACTATTATATCACCATGACAGGAAGAATGCCACCTGTTTTATCATCCGGAGAGCGGAAACAGTAAGCCCTGTTTCACCAGCATCTGCCCCACTGCCTTGCTGAGCTCACCAGGAAACAGCTTCCCGGCGGATAAGCCCGCCCGGTCAGCAGCAGCCTGTCCGTCAGAATTTCCGGTCGTAGGTGAGGAACCAGCTGGCCGGCGCGGCGATATACTCGTAGCTGTTGATGGGGTCCTTCCGGTTCAGCAGGTTCTTGCCGGTGATGCGGATGGTATCCATGTCCGTGGGGCTGTAGCTCAGGGTCATGGACAGGTCGAACAGGTTCTGCAGCCGGTGGTCCTTCACCTTGCTGGAAGTCTTCTCCCTGTTGTAGAAGGCGTCCTCGCGGCCCATGTAGGAGAACATCCGGGCGTCGCCGCTGAATTTGCCCAGGTGGTAGTCGGTGCCGATGTTGAAGATGTATTTCGCCGTATCCTGGATCCAGCCTTTGTTGCCGCTCTTGGCTTTCGGGTTCTGGACGGTGACGCCGGCGCTGACGCTCTGGTGGCTGCTTACTTTCTGTCCGGCGGTGATCTCCAGGCCGGTGTTGCGCCACTTGTCACGGTTCCGCATGATGTTCTCCCCTGCGGCGGTCTTGTCCCAGTAGAACTTGTCCTTCACATCCATGTAGAAGATGTCGGCGGCCAGGCTGCGGGTGCCGTCGTCATATTTGTAGCCCGTCTCGTAGGACCAGCCGGACTGGGGCTTCAGGGAGGTGTTGACGGCATAGTTGCTGTCGTAGTAGAAGAAGTTGTTCACGGCGGGCATCTCGAAGGATTTGCCCACGTTGAAGTACAGGGAGGACTTGTCGTCCAGTTTGTAGAGGCCCTGCACCTGGGGCAGCACCTGGAACTCCTTGTCCAGGTACTTGGATTTCGCCATGTAGTACTCCCGGACGCCGAAAATCATGCTGTAGCGGTCGGTGAACTGGTGGTCATAGGACTGGTACAGGGAGTAGCTGTTGAAGGCGTT
>CALAZX010000288.1 GCA_937926555.1 uncultured Negativicutes bacterium
GTTCGCACCCCTCCTTGAACACCGGCGGCAGGATGCGGCCCATCCGTCCCATCCCCAGCCAGCCTCTGGCGTCACCGGTCTCAGCGGCCAGACGGTACCACTGGAGCGCGTAGTAATAGTCGCTGTCCCCCTCGGCCCGGCGGCCCACTTCGAGGAGCGCCTCGCCTGCGGAGACGCCGTCCGCCTCCTCCCTGGCCTGCACGTAGGCTCTCACCTTGTCCGGCTCGTCCCAGTCGAACGCCTCGATGAAAGGCGCCTTCTTCTCCGGCAGTTTTCCGCCCTGCTCCGCGCCCTGTACCGGCTGCTGATCCATCTCTCTGTTTTCCATCTCAGAATCCCTCCGCTATGTGATCTTTTATTTTCCCCATTAATCGTCATTCTCCCTGTCAAGGAAAATGCATACAGCTCTATTATAGCGGATTATCAGTAAAAAGTCCTATTAAAAATAAAATTCGGCAAGAAGCGCTGCGGCATGCGGGTACAGAGTCTTTCCGCAAACAGGCCCGTCCACCTTTTCCACAGCCGGCGGCCCCTTCTTCCATGCCTCAGCTCCTTTATCAGCTCCGGTCTTATCCCCACACCCCACCTGCTTTTGGAGACAGAAAAAGCCGGCAGTCTCTCCCCCGTCCGGTGTCCTGTCCGGTCCGGGAGCGGTCCTGCCGGCTCCAAGGCAATAAAAAAACGATTCCGTCTGGAATCGCAATGTTTTAATATGGTGCGGTAGAGAGGATTTGAACCTCCACGGGGTCAACCCCCACTAGCTCCTGAGGCTAGCGCGTCTGCCGTTCCGCCACTACCGCATATCAGTTTTGCGCTGCAAAAGAATTTTTATGGTGCGGTTGATGGGATTTGAACCCATACGGGATTACCCCACCACCCCCTCAAGATGGCGCGTCTGCCGTTCCGCCACAACCGCGGGAGGATGTTTCTTCGTTTTGCAACAATGTTATCTTAGCACAATAAATCGGCTTCGTCAACACTTTTCTTGAACTTTTTCCGCTTTTATTCCCCGGACTTCTCCGCCATGGAGGCTTTGTAGAGATGGTAGTACATGTCCCGGTCCCGCATGACGCCGTCCACATAGCGTCTGGTGTCGTCATAGGGGATCTCCCCGGTCCGGCCGAAATCGTAGTCCCAGCCGTTGGCCTTCATCCAGCCGTGGGTTTTGCCCCGTCCGGCGTTGTAGGCCATCATGATCAGCACCATGTTGTCCTTGAACTCGTGCTTCAGTTCGGACAGATACCAGCAGCCCATCCGGATGTTGGTCTCCGGGTCGTAGAGCTTCTCGCCGGAGTAATCCTTCAGGCCCATCTGCCCGGCGATCCAGTCGCCGGTCTCCGGCATGATCTGCATCAGGCCCACCGCCCCCATATGGGACACCGCGTTGGGCTTGAACTTGCTCTCGTTCTTCATCACCGCCGCCACCAGGAAGGGGTCGATGTTGTTCTTCCTGCTGTAGGAGAGGATCTCGTTCTGGTAAGGCCACAGATAGACGAAATGCATCTGCACGTAGTCGCTGGTCCACACTTTCCAGCCGGAGAAGCAGAGCGCCACAAGGAGGCAGAGAACAAAAAGCAGTCTCCGGAAGGTGTTTCCGTTTTTTCGCTTTTTCCCTTTTCTCGTTGCCACAGTATCTGCTCCTTCTTTCTTTCCCGACGGGTGATGTAGGGCTTAATTATAACGTATCGGATACGCCGCCGCAAGCGTTTTTTCCCCGCCGCGGCGCCTCTTCCGCTCCGTCCCGGCCCTTATAGTCCCCGGGCCGCCAGCTCCCGGTCCACCTGTCCGCAGGTCTCCTCCCGGGTGCCGCTGTTGTCGATGACCACGTCGGCGTAGGCCAGCTTGTCCTCCAGGGACATCTGGGCCGCGATCCGGGCTTTCACCTGCTCCTCGCTGGCGCCGTCCCGGAGCATGGTCCGCTGTATCTGGACCGCCGGGCTGACTTTCACCAGCCACACCTCGTCACATTTCCGGTTCCAGCCGCATTCGATCAGCAGCGGCACGTCCAGTACCACCGCCTCCGCGGCCTTCTCCCGGTTCGCTTCCAGGAAGGCCACGGCCTCCGCCCACACCTGGTCCTGGACGATCTTCTCGTACCGTTTCAGCAGGCTCCGGTCCCCGAACACCTTCTCCGCCACCCAGGGCCGGTTCAGCTCGCCGCTCTCCAGCAGGCATTCCGGTCCCAGCAGGCCTACGGCCTTCTCCAGGCAGGGGCTGCCTTTGGCCACGGCCCGGCGGCTCACCGCGTCGGCGTCGAACACCGGCAGTCCTTTCTCTTGCAGGTAGGAGGAGACGGTGCTCTTGCCGCTGCCGATTCCCCCTGTGAGTCCGATTATCTTCATCTGGCTGTTGCTCCTTTGTCCTTGGTTTTCCGTGCCCCTGTGGCGGTTTTCCGCCGTTTCCGGGGCGGTTTCTGGCAGGCCGGGCAGTAGACGCTGCCCCGTCCTCCCACTTTGATCTGCACCAGGGTTTCCCCGCAAGCGCGGCAGGGCTGTCCTTTCCGCTGGTACACCTGGAGATGGTTCTGGTTGTTCCCCATCTCCCCGTTGGCATCCTGGTAGTTGCGGAAGCTGGTGCCCCGGTTCTCCAGTCCCTGGGCGATGACGGCGTTCACCGCCTCCCACAGCCGCTCCGTCTCCTCTTTCTTCAGGAGCCGGGCCGGGCGCAGGGGATGGATCCGTGCCTTGAACAGGGCCTCGTCGGCGTAGATGTTCCCCAGGCCGGCGATCTTCCGCTGGTCCAGGATGAAGCTCTTCACCGCCTGGCTGCTTCTGGCCGCGATCTTCCGGAGATATTCCGGGGTGAACCCCTCCGACAGGGGTTCCGGTCCCAGGGTGGCCAGGCCCGTGTTGATATAGGGGTCATCCCCGCCCAGGAGGCAGAGGGTCCCGAAGGTACGGATGTCCGTGAACCACAGATCCTCCTCCCCCTCCAGGCGGAAACGGACCTTGGCGTAGGGCGGCTCCGGCCCTTCCTTCGGGCAGGCCACCAGGGCGCCGGTCATCCGCAGATGGACCATCAGGGTGCGGCCGCTGTCCAGCCGCAGCAGCAGGTACTTGCCCTGCCGCTCCACCCGGTCGAAACGGCGGCCCTCCAGCTCACGGCTGAAGGCCTCCGCGTCGGGATGGACGATGAGCCTGGGCAGGCGCACCTCCACCCCCAGTATTCTCTTTCCAGTGATATGTGGCACCAGGGTCTTGCGGACCTGTTCCACTTCCGGCATTTCCGGCATGTTCCACTCTCCTGTATCCTGAAATCTCTCTACAATCCCCCGCAGCCACTATGGTGACTGTGGGGGATCCAGGCGCTTTCCGCGCCACTACTATATATTCCGCATATACGTCAGGAAATCACTATCTGCCACCGCTTATTTAGCGTCGGCCCAGTCCTTGCCGTAGTTCACGTCGGCCCGCAGGGGCACCGCCAGGTCGAAGGCGTCCTGCATCTCTTTCTGCACCAGGGCCGCGGTGGCCTCCCGCTCGGATTCCTTCACTTCCAGCACCAGCTCATCGTGCACCTGGAGCAGCACACGGGAGGACAGGCCGGATTTCTTCAGTGCCCCGTCCACCTTGAGCATAGCCACTTTCATGATGTCCGCCGCCGTCCCCTGGATGGGGGTGTTGATGGCAGTGCGCTCGGCGAAGCTGCGGCGGTTGAAGTTGCGGTTGTTGATGTCCGGCAGGTAGCGCCGTCTGCCCAGCAGCGTGGACACATAGCCCTGTTCACGGGCCTGGGCCACCATGCTGTCCATATAGGCCTTCACGCCCTCATAGCGCTCGAAGTAGCTGGCGATGAACTCGGCGGCCTCTTTCCGGGTGCAGCCCAGCTGCACGGCCAGGCCGTAGTCGCTGATGCCGTAGACGATGCCGAAGTTGACAGCTTTCGCCCGGGAGCGCATCTCGGAGGACACCAGGTCCAGGGGCACGCCGAAGACCTCGCTGGCCGTACGGGCGTGGACGTCCTGGTTCTCCCGGAAGGATTCCAGCAGCAGCGGGTCCTGTGCGATATGGGCCAGGATGCGCAGCTCGATCTGGGAATAGTCGCAGGACATCAGCCAGTCATAGCCCTCCCCGGGGACGATGAGTTTGCGGCTCTGCTTGCCCTACTCGCTGCGCGTGGGGATGTTCTGCAGGTTGGGGTCCGTGCTGGACAGGCGGCCGGTGACGGTGACCAGCTGCTGGAAATGGGTGTGGATCCGCCCGGTCTCCGGGTTGATCAGGGGCTTCAGTCCCTCCAGGTAGGTGGAGTGGAGTTTGGCCAGGGCCCGGTATTCCAGGATGGTCTCAATGAGGGGATGTTTTCCCTTCAGCTCGTCCAGCACCTTGGCGTCGGTGGAGTAGCCGGTCTTCGTCTTCTTGATCACCGGCAGTCCCAGTTTCTCGAAAAGGATCACGCCCAGCTGTTTCGGGGAGTTCACGTTGAAGTCCTCTTCCCCGGCCTGTTCACGGGCAGTGGCCTCCAGGGCGGCGATTTTCTCCGCCATGACGGCGCTCATCCGGTCCAGCTCCTCGGGGCGGATGGCCACGCCGGCCAGTTCCATCCTGGCCAGCACGCTGCCCAGGGGCAGCTCCACCTTCCGGTACAGCTCCGTCAGCTCCTTGTCTGCCAGGTTCTTCTCCAGGATGGCGGCCAGCTTGGTCATGGCCAGGCAGTCCGCCGCCCGGTCCTGGTTCAGGTACTGCCAGATCAGGTCACCCAGCTCATAGCCCCGCACACCGGAATCGTCCAGGTAGGCGGCCACGGCCAGGTCGTCCTCCAGGTTCTTGGGCTCCACGCCGCCGCAGAGGCAGGTCTTCCAGACGCTCTTGCCGTCCACGGTGCCCTTGGGATTCTCCGCGGTTCCCAGCCAGGCGGTGAAGGCTTTCAGGGTATCCTCACCGGCCAGGTTGTAGAGCTGTCCGCCGGCGGCCAGCTGTGCCTTGGCGAAACGCAGTTCCGGCAGGATGCCCGCCGTCTCCGCGGTGAACCAGATTTTCCCGGAGGGCTCCAGTTTCCCGGCCAGCTCCTCCCAGCCGGCCGCGTCGTTGATCTCGATAGCCACGGCGTCGGGAACCCGCTCCCCGAAGAGGCTGCCCATCAGGTCGCCCTCATCGGCTGCGGCGTCGTCGGCCAGGCTCTCCTCGTCCTGTCCCAGCTCCTTGGCGAAGTCGCCGAAGAGATTGCGGAACTCCAGTTCCGTGAAGTAGTCTTTCGCCTCTTTGCCGATGGGTTTCAGGGCGTAGGTGTCCGGGGTCAGGTCCACCGGCACGTCGGTGAAGATGGTGGCCAGCTCCTTGGACAGGAGCGCCTGGTCCTTATAGGTCACCAGTTTCTCCTTCAGGCTCTTGCCCTTAACGTTCTCCGCGTTGGCCAGCACCTCCTCCACGGTGCCGTACTCCTTGATCAGCTTCATGGCGGTCTTGGGGCCTACGCCGGGCACACCGGGGATATTGTCGGAGGTGTCCCCCATGAGGCCCTTCAGCTCGATGATCTGGCGGGGCACCAGGCCCTCGTACTCCTCGGCGAAGACAGCCTCGTCATACATCACGATGTTGGAGATGCCGCGCTTGGTGAACATGACGCGGGTCCGGCTGTCGATGAGCTGCAGCTCGTCACGGTCGCCGGTTACCACGATCACTTCCGCCTCCGGACCGGAATGGCGGGCGAAGGTGCCGATGATGTCGTCGGCCTCGTAGCCGTCCATCTCCAGGGAAGCGATGTTCAGCGCCTTCAGCACGTCCATGCACAGGGGGAACTGCTCCTTCAGCTCCGGCGGTGTGGGTTTCCGCTGGCCCTTGTAGTCCTCGAACATCTTGGTGCGGAAGGTCTTCCGGGATTTGTCGAAAGCCGCCAGCACCCAGCGGGGTTTCACATCCTGGATCAGTTTCAGCAGCATCCGCATGAAACCGAACACCGCTCCCGTATGGACCCCTTTTTTCGTGGTCAGGGGCGGCAGTGCGTAGAACGCACGGTGGATCAGACTGCTTCCGTCAATTACCAAAAATTTATCTGCCATAAAGCACCTCTCTGTTTTATCTTTCCCGCCGCTGCCGGGCGGCATATGTATCCATTCTCTCCGGCGGAACCGTTATTCCGCCTCTAACCTAACTATTATATCATATTCCTTTTATCATGTTCCCCAAAAAAAGAAGACGCCCCCGGAGGGACGCCTTCCAACCGCTTTCAGCGCGGTTCCGGCACGATGCTGCGCACCGTCATGTTCATTTTTCAGCAGGGGCCTTGGGAGCCTCGGAAGCTTTGGGTTCCTTGCCCGCAGCGGGGGCTTTCTCCCCGGCCGGAGCGGCAGGAGCGTTCTCCCGTGCCATCTTGGCCACTTTCTCCTGGAGGATCCGTTTGTCATCCTCCAGCAGGGCGATCTGGTCATTGAGTTTCCGCACCCGCAGGAACTGCTGGGTCTTCACTTTCAGACCCCACAGAGCCGCAACCAGGAAACCGCAAGCCGCGGAAAGCAGCACCACAAGGATCAGGTTCAGCTGGAAATCCCATACCAGGAAGTGGAGAGCCACTACCATGGAGTTCTGCAGCGCCAGCACAGCCACGAACAGGGCCACCAGCACCATCAGCACGATATATACCATTGAGTCACCTCATTTCCTGTGGGCGGAGTCCCGGCGTTCCGGAACATCCGCGCCGTATTGTCTTTGACTCTATTATACTCTCTGCAGGCTGTCCTGCAAATAACTTTTACAGATTACAGGCATTCCTCCATCAGCCGCACACCTTGGCGGCATCGGCCTGCCCGGGAACCGCCAGGGTCACAGGCATTCCTTGATGGCCTTCGCCATGCGGCGGATGCCTTCCACGATACGGTCATCAGGCATGTTGGAGTAGTTGACGCGCAGGCTGCGGTCGGTCTTGCCGTTGGGATAGAAGGCGTCGCCGATGACAGCGGCCACTTTCATCTCGATACATTTGTTGAAGACCTTCATGGCGCTGCAGCCTTCCGGCAGGGTCACCCACAGGAACAGTCCGCCTTCCGGACGGGTGAATTTCACCTCGGCGGGGAACTCCTCCTCCATGGTCTTGAGGATCAGGTTCCGGCGGTGTCCGTACAGCTCCACGATCTTGGCCACATGGGCGTCCAGGTCGTAGTTGTCGATGTAGGCGTCCACGATGCCCTGGTCGAAGTTGGAGGTGTGCAGGTCGGCGCTCTGTTTGATCATCACGAACTTGTCCACCAGGTTCTTCGGCCCGGCCACCCAGCCCAGACGCAGGCCGGGGCAGAAAATCTTGGAGAAGGTGCCCAGGAACATAACCAGGCCCTTGGTGTCCATGGATTTCAGGGTGGGCAGGCGTTTGCCCTCGTAACGCAGCTCGCCGTAGGGGTTGTCCTCCAGCACGGGGAGCTCGTATTTGTTCACGACTTCCATGAATTTCTCGCGGCGCTCCATGGTCCAGGAGATGCCGGTGGGATTCTGGAATTCGGGAATCACGTACATGAACTTGCAGTTGGGGGTGGTGGCCAGGATCTTGTCCAGCTCCTCGGGGATCACGCCGTACTCGTCGGTGGGAACCTCCACGAACTTGGGCTGGTAAGCGTTGAAGGCGTTGATGGCGCCCAGGTAGGAGGGACTCTCCAGGAGAACCACATCACCGGGATCCAGGAACAGCTTGCCGGCGAAGTCCAGGCACTGCTGGGAGCCGGTGGTGATGAGGATCTCGTCCTTGTCCACGGGGGTGCCGTATTTCTCCGTCATCCGGCAGGCGATCTTCTCCCGCAGGGAAGGGCGTCCTTCCGTGGTGGCATACTGCAGCAGCTGTCTGCCCTCTTTCATCAGCAGGGACTTGGACACCTCCGCGATCTCCTCCACGGGAAACAGTTCCGGTGCCGGCAGGCCGCCGGCGAAGGAGATGATGTCGGGCTGTGCCGTGAGTTTCAGCAGTTCCCTGATTTCCGAAGCTTTCATCCGATCCATTCTTGAAGCAAATTTTACAGCCATGGGTAAACCCTCCTAGTGAATTTATGGGTGAAACATGTTCAGATATCCTTGCATTGTGCCCTTGCAGGCCTTTATCAACAATTCTAGCACCGCAAAAACCAAGTGTCAACGAGCGGAGAACATGGTTTTACAGATTTTTCGCAGCCTGTCCGGTCGTATCCGGTCCGGCTTCCCCCACGGCGCCTTACAGGTTGTCCCGCCGCTCCGGGGCCTCGAACTGGCGGAAAATCCGCTCGAAATCCACCGGTCCGATCTTGCGGAACTCCCCGTCGCCGGTGTAGCGTTTCCGCAGGTCCACCAGGCCGTTCTGCAGATGCTTGGACGTGATGCCGTACTGCATGGAGAGCCAGGCCTCCACGAAGGCCGCAAGGTGGTCGCAGCCTTTCAGCACCTGTCCGTCCACAATCTTCTCCGGAGGCAGCTCGTCCTTCTCGTGTGCCTTCACATAGGCGTCCAGCTCCTCCTCGGAGGCGAATATCTGCCGGTGCAGGGCCCAGATGGTGTCATCCACTTTCCGCACGCCCAGGAAGTCCTCGTCCCGCTGGTCCTCTTCCTCCAGGTTACGGTAGACCACGCAGCGGTTGTCGAACTCTTTCTGGGTGAAGTACTTGATGTCCGCATGCCAGCGGAAAGGCAGCAGGGGCAGGATTTTGGCCTCCAGCTGCTGCTCCTCGATCTCCTTGATCAGGTCGCCCAGGCCGTCGATGGAGGATTTCACCGGGGAGATGATGTCCCGGGTGAGCACTTCCGGCAGGTCGTGGAAGAGTCCGTTCAGGTAGTTGCTGACGATACGCTCGTCGGAAGCCCCCAGTTTCAGGGAGCAGAAGTAGCTGAGGATGGCCACGATGAGCACATGGCCCATGACGGAGGTCTCCGGCACGCGGGGTGACTGGGACCAGCGTTTCTGGAACCGCAGCTGTCCCACCAGGTCGATGAACTTGCTGGTCTTCCCCTGGAGGGCCAGCTTCTGCACGCCGATGAGCTCGTAATGGTCCTCGATCTCGTTGGCGATGGCCTCTTTTGTCTGCTAGATGCCGTATATCCCCTTGTTGAAGGGGTAGATGATGTTGAACTCCCACTGGGAGGCCAGGTAGTGGGCCGCCCGCAGGATCTTCTTCTCCAGCGGCTTGTAGGTGGGGTCGTCCAGATGGCACCGCATCATGTCCAGGAACTCCTCGCTGAGTCCGGGGATCCGCTCCCGGAGCTGGCTGTAGACCCAGCGGTTCAGCTCATGGCCGTTCCGCTCCATCAGCTGGTGGAACACCGGGGGCTTGATGTCCGTGAGGACGATGCGGTGGAGGAATTCCACCAGGCCGCCTTCGATGAGGGCGCGCCAGTCCAGCTTCGCGTCCCGGACCTCCTCCTCGTAGCGGGCCAGCACATAGACGATCATCATCTTGTGGGCCTGCTTGTCCAGCTCCGTGAAGCCGTTGGGCCGGATATGGTCGTTCCAGCGCTGGATATGGGCCGCCTCGAACAGCACCTCGATGAACTCCTTGCTCATCTCGAAATCAGTCACTTTGCCTTTTCCCGGAACCTTCGCAGCCGGGTTTTTCTCGCTCTTCATGCCGAACCTCCTGCAGATTTTTCTCAACGTGTTATAATGTAAGGAACATGGAAATGTCAGCCGGATCTTTTTCCCCACTGTTTCAGAGGGATATTCCGGCGGGAATGCAAAAAATTCTCACTGTCTATATTCTAGCCGGAAGGTGGAAATCCCTTTAATTCCCATGAAAATCATGTTATAATTCTGCTTTCGGAACCCTGTCCTCCGGAACTCCGGGGAGCAGGTATGCGCCGTACCCCGTAATGCCTTATCCCGCCTTGTTTCCCACGGTCCGGAAAGGCGGAAAAAACATTTTTTCCCGGGGGGTAAAAAAGCATTGCTATCAATGTTGTTTATGGATATAATAAGGTGACTTCTTATGCCGGCACAATCGCCGGATTCATGACAGCAAACCGCCGCGGCCCGCGTGGCGCGGTAATAATCAGGAAAGGTTGTGACACGAAAAAGATGAAAGATATGGTCCGTTTGGAAGGAATCACCAAGAAATTTGGTGATCATGTCATTATTCCCACTCTCGATCTGAATATTAACGATGGTGAGTTTCTGACCTTGTTAGGTCCCTCCGGCTGTGGCAAGACCACGTTGCTGCGGATGATTGCAGGACTGGAAACGCCTACCACAGGAAAAGTTATCCTGGATGGGCAGGATGTTACCAATCTTCCGCCTTACAAACGGAACGTGAATATGGTGTTCCAGAACTATGCCCTGTTTCCTCATATGACCGTGAAGGAGAATATCCGTTTCGGTCTCAAGATGAAGAATGTCCCCGATGAGGAAGCGGAAGAACGTATCAAGCAGGTCCTCTATCTGATCCAGCTGGAGGAGCTGAAGAACCGTTATCCCGCCCAGATGTCCGGCGGCCAGCAGCAGCGTGTGGCCATCGCCCGCGCCCTGGTGAACAACCCCAAGGTGCTGCTCCTGGACGAGCCTCTGGGTGCGCTGGACTACCAGCTCCGGAAAAAGCTGCAGATCGAGCTGAAAAACCTGCAGCGCGGCCTGGGACTGACATTTATTTACGTTACCCACGATCAGGAAGAAGCCCTGACCATGAGTGACCGCATCGTCATCATGAATAAAGGTGTCATCCAGCAGGACGGCACCCCCAACGGGATTTATCATCATCCCCACAACACGTTCGTGGCCCGTTTCATCGGCGAGAGCAATTTCTTCGCCCTGGACGGTCAATCATACGCCCTCCGTCCGGAGAAGCTGAACCTGTGCCCCGAGGACGAGGAGAACGCCTCCCATCCGGAGCCCAAATTCTTCGGCACCGTCGTGGACATCGTGTTCTACGGCACCATCGATAAGGTATTCGTACGACTGGACAACACCAACGACACCGTAGTCGCCTACCAGTATTTTGACGACGTGCAGCGCTGGAAGGTGGACGACCGCGTAGGTATCTGGTGGTACGATCGGGATGGGGTGATGGTTGAAAATGAATAAGAACGGTAAACTCCTCATTGCGCCCTCCCTGGCATGGCTCTCGATTTTCTTCGTGATCCCCATGCTCATCGTGGTGGCTGTGTCTTTCGCCAGCCGCACCACCTACGGGCAGGTCGTGTTCAACTGGACGCTGGACAACTATATCCGGTTTGTCGAGCCCCTTTACATCTCGATTTTCATCCAGACGCTGGTTGTGGCGCTCATCACCACGGTGATCACCATCCTCATGGGATATCCCCTGGCCTATATGATCGCCCAGCTGCCGAAAAAATGGCAGCAGCCGGGTCTGATTCTCTGTATGATCCCCTTCTGGATCAACTTCCTCATCCGCTCTTACGCCTGGGTCATCATTCTGCGTACCCAGGGCGTGCTGAACACGCTGCTGCTGAAGGCGGGCATCATCGACATGCCCATCCAGATGCTGTACAACGAGGGCGCGGTGATGCTGGGCATGGTGTACGCGCTGCTGCCCTTCATGATCCTGCCGATCTACGTGTCCATCGAGCAGCTGGACCGCCGTCTGCTGGAAGCGGCTTCCGACCTGGGTGCCGGACCTTTCACCGCTTTCCGTAAGATCACGCTGCCCCTGACCATGCCGGGCGTGGCCGCCGGAACCATTCTGGTGTTCATCTCGTCCCTGGGCATGTTCGTGGTGCCTGACGTGATGGGCGGCGCCAAATCCGCCCTGGTGGGCAACCTGATCCAGAACCAGTTCCTGTCCGCACGTGACTGGCCCTTCGGCGCTTCACTGTCCATCGTGCTGGCAGTTCTCTCCCTGGTCCTGATCATTCTCTACTACAAAGCCATCCAGGCACAGAAGGGAGGGGAGCGCGATGCAGCAAAAGACGTGGCGTAGTCATGTTCTCCTGGCCTATTCCCTGGCCGTCCTGGCATTCCTCTATCTCCCCCTGGTGATCCTGGCGCTGTATTCTTTCAACGACTCCCGCATCAACGCGGTGTGGACCGGCTTCACCTTCAAATGGTACGAGCAGCTCTTCCATAACCGCCGTGTGCTGGAAGCCCTGACCAACACGCTGATTGTCGGCGCCATCTCCACGGTGGTGTCCACCAGCCTGGGAACCATCGCGGCCATCGCGCTGCACCGGTACAAGTACAAGATGCAGAACGCCATCAACGGCCTGCTGTATCTGCCCATCCTGATCCCCGAGATTGTCATGGGCCTGTCGCTGCTGGTGCTGTTCTCCCAGTTCAAAGTGCCTCTGGGCAAAGGATCCCTGATCATCGCCCATATCACCTTCTGCCTCTCCTTCGTGGTCATCACGGTGGGAGCCAGACTGGACGGTATGCGGGCTGATTTCGAACAGGCGGCCAGCGACCTTTACGCGACACCGTTCCAGTGCTTCCGTTACGTGACCCTGCCCCTGATCATGCCCGGCATCGTGGCCGGCGCACTGATCGCCTTCACCCTGTCCATCGACGACTTCGTCATCAGCTTCTTCGTGGCCGGCCCCAACTCCACCACGCTGCCGCTGTACATCTACGCCATGGTGAAGCGCGGCATCTCCCCGGAGATCAACGCACTTTCCACCCTGATGATCGGGGCGGAGATCCTGCTGGTGCTCCTGGCAGAGTGCCTCCAGCCTTCCCACAAGGCCAAGGAGGAGGACTGAGCCTGAGCCCCGCGGCGGACCGGACCATCCGGCATCCATGCCGGACCGGCCCCGGCGGCCTTCAGACGGGCTGTTCCCCTCCGGAACGCCGTCTTCCCCCATGCAAGCAATCCGGATGCACGGATTCATTGGCCATCCGGCCAATCATCATATAAACAAAACGAAAATTCAAAGGTGGTGTCTCTACAACATGAAAAAAATTATCGCGTTGCTCTTATGCGCTATGACCTTCTTCCTCTTCGGCTGCGGTTCTGACAGCAAGACCGCCGACAAAGGCGACGAGCAGGTGCTGAACCTGTTCAGCTGGGCCGACAACTTCTCTCCCGAGGTGCTGGCCGATTTCGAGAAGAAATATCACTGCAAAATCAACTACGACGTGTTCGCCAACAACGAGGAGCTGCTGGCCAAGATCCAGGCAGGCGGATCCCGCTATGACGTGATCCAGCCCTCCGACTACATGGTTGCCACCATGAAGAAGCTGGACCTGCTGGAGCCTCTGGACAAATCCAAGATGCCCAACACGGCCAACCTGATCAAGAGCCTGCAGACCCCTGCCTACGACCCGGACGGCAAGTACTCCGTTGTCTACACCTGGGGCGTGACCGGCATCGTTTACAACCCGAAACATGTGAAAAAGGCTCCCACCTCCTGGGCTGACCTCTGGAATCCCGAAGATAAAGGCCGCATCAGCCTTCTGAACGACAACCGCGAGGTTATCGGCATGGCCCTGAAGAAGAACGGCTATTCCGTGAACAGCAAGGACAAGGCACAGCTGGAGACCGCCGTGAAAGACCTGCGCCTCCTGGCTCCCAACGTGCTGGCCTTCGATACGGACACCATCAAGCAGAAATTCATCGCCAACGAGGCATGGATCGGCCAGATGTGGTCCGGCGACGCTTCCTTCACCCACAAGGACAACCCCGACATCGCTTTTGTGATTCCCAAAGAGGGCGCGGTGATCTGGGCTGACACCTTCGCCATCCCCAAAGGCGCCAAGCACAAGGAGCTGGCGGAGAAATTCATCAACTACATGTACGACCCCAAAGTAAGTGCCAAGAACTACGAGTATATCGGCTACAATGACCCCAACGAGAAATCCGAGTCCTACCACAGCGACGCCTACAACAAGGACCCCATGCTGAAAGCCGCGCGTGATTACATCACCAAGGGCGAATGGATCGAGGATATCGGGGACACCCTGACCCAGTATGACCGTTACTGGACGGAGCTCAAAACCGGTAAATAAGCAGTACCCGCACCATTCAGGAAACACTCCACAGACCTGTCCTCTCCCACGGGAAAGGACAGGTACTGATTTTCACAAAGAATTGAAGGTGATAAGCCGATGAAAAAGTTCTGGAAAAGCATTTACATGATCATCATGGCAATTGCTTTCGCATCTTTTTTGACGACGGGCTGCGGTAGCAGCAAAGAAGAAAAACCTGTACTCAACATTTACAGCTGGGCCGATTATTACGACCCGGAGGTTCTCGCCGAGTTCGAGAAAAAATACAACTGCGAAATCACCTACGACGTGTACTCCAACAACGAGGAGCTGTTGGCCAAGATGCAGGCCGGCGGTGCCCAGTTCGACGTGATCCAGCCTTCTGACTACATGGTCTCCACCATGTTGAAGCTGGACATGTTGGAGAAACTGGACCACAGCAAGATACCCAACCTGCAGAACATCACCCCCGCGCTGCGTCATCCCAAGTATGACCCCAACCAGGAATACAGCGCCGCCTATGTCTGGGGCCTCACCGGCATCGTCTACAACAAACGGTACGTGAAGGAGACTCCCACATCCTGGCAGGACCTGTGGAACCCCAAGTACAAAGGTCATGTCATCCTGCTGAACGACTGCCGCGAGGTGTTCAGCCTGGCCCTGAAGAAGCACGGCCGGTCCAACAACACCACCGACCCGCAGCAGATCGAGGAAGCCTACCGTGATCTGAAGAAACTCAATGAGAACGTGCTGGCTTTCGACACTGAGAACATCAAACCGAAATTTATCTCCGAGGAAGCCTGGATCGGACAGATGTGGTCCGGCGACGCCGCCTACTCCTATACAGAGAACCCCAACCTGGGATTTGTCATCCCCAAGGAGGGAACCCTGATCTGGGCGGACAACCTGGCGATTCCCAAAGGATGCAAGCATAAGGACCTGGCGGAGAAGTTCATCAACTACATGTATGACCCCGCTGTCAGCGCCCGCAACTTCAACTACAGCCGGCTTCCCAACGCCAATGAGAAAGCCTGGCCCCTGATGGACCCGGCCATCATCAACAACCCGGTGCTGCAGGAGGCCAACCGCTACCTTGAACGTGGCGAATGGCTCCACGACATCGGTGACGGCATCCGCCTCTACGACAAGCACTGGACGGAGCTGAAAACCGGCAACTGATTTCAGAACGACACAAGCCGCTATGGATATCCATGGCGGCTTTTTCCATGCCCGGAAACGGGCGGGTGGCGACAGACGGACTGCCCGGCGCGCCGCGGCACCAGGACAAACAGACCTGACAGACCTCAGCACCGCGCCAGACACAAAAAAGACCCGCACCGTAAAGTGCGGGTCTGATGCTATTTTCTACGCTGCCGTCACCAGGTGATATAACCCAGGTGCTCCAGCAGGATCTTCAGGCCGATGAGACAGAGGACGCCGCCGCCCACCAGCTCGGCATAACCGCGGAACCGCTCGCCCAGGCGGAAGCCCACCATGCCTCCCAGGAAGGAGAGGGCGAAGGTCACCACGCCGATCATGATGGAGCTGGTCCAGAGATCCACCGCCAGGAAGGCGAAGCTGACGCCCACCGCCAGCGCGTCAATGCTGGTGGCCACCGCCATGAGCAGCATCTCCCTGTTGCTGTACTTGTCCAGGGGCTTGATCCCCTCACAGCTGTAATCCCTGCTCTCCCGGATCATGGTGATGCCGATATAATTGAGCAGGAAGAAGGCGATCCAGTGGTCATAGGCCTCGATATACCCCCTGGCCTGAAAAGCCGCCAGGAAGCCGATAAGGGGCATCAGGAACTGGAAGAAACCGAACCAGATGCCGAACCGGAGCGCCCCTCTCATCCGGGACTCCGGCGCAAGCGCCAGGCTGCCGCAGACGGACACGGAGAACGCGTCCATGGCCAGGCAGACAGCCAGCACGAATAATTCCAATAAGCTCATAAATCAGTGTTGCTCCTTTATTTGTTTCTTTATACGGAAAGTCCTGAGACCACGCTCAGAATTTCCCGGAATTCCATTTTCAAGACCCGGCACCGGATTGTTCCCCGGAGCCGGGTCCTTATATTCTTTCCACTACGTTCCGCGGCGGGCCTTTCCTCAGGAATCCTCCCGCTCCCGTTCCTCACGTTCCCGGGCTTCCCGGCGTTTCCGTTTCCGGAACAGGGCCAGGTCCGCTCCCGTCTTGAAAGCGCGGAAGGCACCGCTGACCATCATGATGCCCAGTGCGATGGCACAGGCGTCCAGTCCGGCATGGACCAGCACTTCCGAGCCCCTGGCCATATCGTCCAGGAGGATCAGGTGCATGCCCTGGTACATGCCCAGTCCGGGCACCAGGGGAATCACCGCGGGGATGTTGAACACGGTGGCCGGCTGCTGGAAGGTCCGGGCGCAGATCTCGCTGAGCAGGGAGACCATCACCGTGGCCAGGAAGTTGGCCGTGAAGGACCCGATGCCGTAATCATATTTCAACGTGGTGAACACCACCCAGCCCACAGCGCCGATCAGGCCGCTCTGCCAGAGGACCTTCTTCGGTCCCTGGAAGATGATGCCGAAAGCCACTGTGGCCAGGAAGGCAAAGAAAAACGCTTTTATCATAACGGCCATGTCGGCAACCCTCCCAGCACCCAGACTTTGATGGCGAAGGCGATCCCCATGGCCACCGAGATGGCGAAGAGCACCGCTTCGGAAATGCGGGAGTTGCCGCTGAGCAGGTCACCCGCCATGTAGTCCCGGACCCCGTTGGTGAAAGGCAGACCGGGAAGGAACGGCATCAGCGCGCCGACCGTTATCTTCTCCATGGTGCAGCTCCGGTCGGCCACGCAGCAGGTCAATGCCACGATGCCGATGGCGAAGCCGGCGATGAAGTTCTCCCAGAACCCGCTGGGTTTGAAGTAGTTGATCAGTTTCAGCAGCGCCATGGCGATGAATCCCGCCAGGAACGCCGCCACGAAATCGTGCAGGTTGCCGCCCAGCATGATGGAGAAGCAGGCGCTTCCCAGGCCGGAAGCCAGGCAGACCAGTTTATTGCCGTAAGGATGGCCCTTGGACACCTTGTCGGCGATCCAGGCCTTGGCCTCCGCCACGGTCATCCCCCACGTCCGGAAGTTGTGGGACAGGTCGTTGATATCCATGATGAGACCCAGGTCCGTGGAACGCCACCGGACGCGGAACACCCGGTTCATGCCCTCGGGGCTCTCGTCCCCCAGCATGATCACCGTGGGAGTGCAGAACACGTTCAGGTCATAGTACCCGTAGCTGCGGCAGAGGCGCATCATGGTGTCCTCCACCCGGACGGTCTCGGCGCCGCTCTTCAGCAGCACCTTGCCCATCTCCATGGCCAGGTCCATCACGTCCCCCTTGCTGAGCCGGGGCGATCCGTCGGCGCAGAACGCCGCTGCCGGCACCGCTCCGTTGTCCTTCCGCTCCATCTTCCATCATCCCTTCACACGGCGGAGTCCCCGCCCCTATCCTGTGCTACCGTGGTCACCGGCGGTGAGAGAACAGCTCCGCCACCGCCGCCTTGAACTTGTTGGCCCCGCCCATGGACGGATGGGGCACTGCCGAGCAGGGAACGCCGTACCGCTCCAGGGTCCCTGCCGATTTCTGCCCGATGGCCACCACCTGCGCGTTGGGCAGCAGCGCCATCAGCTCTCTGGCGTACTCGATGCCGATATCCAGCTCTTTCTGGTCCGGCGTGCGGTTGGACAGCAGATTCCCCGCCTTGTAAGGATGGAAGGGGAAAATGTTCCAGAGCACCGCGTCAAAAGTTCCCAGATTCTCCCGGTGGAGGCTGCCCCACATCACCGTGGCCGTGGGCTCGTTGAACCCCAGCTCCTTCTGGGTCCGTTTCAGCATATCGCTGTCCGGGTTGCTGGTGCGGCGGTACTCCCACTGGCCCAGCACCTCCTCCGGCTTCACTTCCGGATGGTGTCCCAGGAGGATCCGCTCACTGGTCATGGCCATGCCGGAGAAGCGTCCGCCCTGGTAGCCCAGTCCCTCCGCGATGAAGAGATAGTGGGCGTCCTTGCGGAGCTCCAGGTAGCGGCGGAAATTCTCCGCTCTGATCTTGGGGGCCTCCGGTCCGATATCCAGGCCGGGCTCGTAGTCCTGCCAGGGGTTGAAGACCTGCTCCCCGCTGTATTCCTGCAAATGCTTGATGAACTGACTGATTGTCATGGTAGTATCTTTCCTCTCTGCAGCCGCGGCTGCGGGTTGTTTTATCCATAGCGAACTTATCGTTTTTATTATACCACACCACAGGCTTTTGCAGAATACGGCGGTTTATTATAAAATGGGGATGACAGACGTGCACCCGTGAACCTGCGGGCACAGGGCCGGAATCCCGCGGCGCGGCGTTGAATAGAAAACTCTGGAATATTGACAGCGGTTTTCTCTCCAAAGGATTTTA
>CALAZX010000289.1 GCA_937926555.1 uncultured Negativicutes bacterium
TGAACTTGTAGTGTGATCTCATACGGTAGTGAGTCGTACGAGCTACTATTATGATATAACAAGTTTTTTTGAATGTCAAATCTGAAGTGAAATATATCAAGAAAAGGAGTGTAATCATGGTAAGCAGAAAAAAGCAGGAATATTTTATCGGGCTGGATATTGGTACGAATTCTGTCGGATATGCCGTCACGGATCCGCAATATCATGTACTGAGATTCAACGGGAAAAGCATGTGGGGCAGCCGGCTGTTCGACGAGGCTGAGACCGCGGAGACACGGAGGATGTTCCGGACGGCCCGCCGCCGTTTGAACCGTCGCCGCCAGAGATTGGATTGGCTCCAGGAGATTTTCCGCCCTGAGATTGAGAAGGTGGACCCCGGATTTTTCAAGCGGCTCCAGGAGAGTCCTCTGTTTGTGGAGGACCGGACTGAAAAGCAGTCCAACGCACTGTTTAATGATCCTGATTTTGACGACAAGATTTACCATGATTTATATCCCACTATCTATCATCTGCGCCAAGAGCTGATGATGAGCGGTGAGAAGCATGATATCCGCCTGGTCTACCTTGCGCTCCACCATATCATCAAACACAGAGGCCATTTCCTGTTCAATACGGATTTCGGCGATGTCACCAGTTTTGCGTACTCTTTCTCGAATCTGAAAGAAGTCCTGAAAGCGGAACTGGATTTTGAAATCGAGTGTATCGATGAGGATGGGTTAAGCGGGATTCTGAAGGATGCGCGGATGACCAAGAACGACAAGAAGAAAAAGGCGATGGCACTTTTCCCCGGCATGGTGGACAAAATCGGTAAGAAACAGCTGCAGGCCATCATCAATCTGGCATGCGGTGCAAAAGCCAATCCGGTGGACCTGTTCGCTGACGATACACTGAAAGACACGGAGCTGAAGAACTTTTCCCTGCTGGACAAACCCTATGAGGAGCTTCGGATTGAGTTGGAAGATGTCCTGGCTGACCGGTGTGTGGTGATTGACGCAATCAAGGCTGTCCATGACTGGGCGATTCTCTCTGACATGCTGGCAGGGGGCGAGGCTCCGGATGGCAAGGTGTATCTGTCTGTAGCAAAAGTGGCGATATATGAGAAACACAGGCAGGATCTCCGTGAGCTGAAGGAACTGGTGAAGAAGTATTGCAAAGAGGAGTTCAAACCATTCTTCGTGCTTGAGGGAAAGGACAACTATTGCGCCTATATCGGAGACCGCATTGAGACCCAGAAGAAGCTCCGCCTGGCAAAATGCAGCCAGGAAGATTTCTACAAACGGGTGAAGAAGCTTGTTGAGAAGGCGCAGAAAAAGGGGTATCCCAAGA
>CALAZX010000290.1 GCA_937926555.1 uncultured Negativicutes bacterium
GACTGGCGGTGATGGGCGTGGCCCTGGGGGCGCTGGTGACGGCGATTCTCCAGAGCAGCAGCGCCACCACCGTGATGACGGTGGGCCTGGTGAACGCCGGGCTCCTGACGCTGAAACAGGCTTTCGGCGTGATCATGGGCGCCAACATCGGCACCACGGTCACCGCCCAGCTGATCGCGTTCAAGCTGACGGACTACTTCACGCTGATGCTCTTCATCGGCCTGATGCTGCAGATTTTCTCCCCCCGGAAGAAGGGGCGGTACTGCGGCCAGGTGCTGCTGGGCTTCGGTATCCTGATGCTGGGCATGAAGATGATGGGGGACGCGGTGATGCCCCTCCATCATTATCCCGGCTTCGTGGAGTTCATCTCCCGCTTCGCCTCCCAGCCCATGCTGGCTGTGGTGGTGGGTCTGGTGATGACCGTGGTGATCCAGTCCAGCGCCGCCACCATCGGTATCCTGATGGCCATGGCGGGCCAGGGGCTGATTCCTCTGGAAGGCGCCGTGCCGGTGCTGCTGGGTGACAATATCGGCACCTGCATCACCGCCATCCTGGCGGCGGCCAGGGCCAATATCACGGCCCGGAAGGTGGCGCTGTCCCATGTGCTGTTCAACTTGTTCGGCTGCATCATCTTCATCATCTTCATGCCGCTGTTCATCAAGCTGGTGCTGGCCATCTCTCCCGCCGACGACATCGGACGGCAGATCGCCAACGCCCATTCCGCCTTCAACGTGCTGAACACCATCATCTTCCTGCCCCTGGTTGGTCCCTTCATCAAACTGGTGGAGAAGATCATGCCGGCGAAAGAGGAAGTGGTGTCCCTGCGGCCCCTGTATCTGGACGACAACATGATCGGCACCCCCTCCATCGCCCTGGTGCTGGCGGAGAAGGAGGTCATCCGCCTCAGCCAGCAGGCACGGCTCAATCTGGAGACGGCCCTGAGCGCCCTCCAGGAGTACGACAAGGAGAAGGTGGAGTACGTGCTGAAGCACGAGCCGGTGGTGGACTATCTCAACGAGCAGATCACCGAGTACCTGACCAAGGTCTCCGGCTCCCAGCTGAGCCCGGAGCTGTCCGCCAAGCATACGGCCCTGATGCATGCCTGCACGGACCTGGAGCGTATCGGCGACCATGCCCAGACCCTGGCGAAACGGGCCCGGAAGATCCAGGAGGAGAACATCGTCTTCTCTCCCGCCGCGGTGGAGGAGATCGCCAACCTGGCCAAGATGACCCTGACCGCCTGCGGGGTGGCCATGGACAGCCTGGCGGACAACGATACCGCCAAGGCACAGGAAGCCTGGACGGACTGCCGCAAGGTGAAGTCCTACCAGAAGGAGCTGCGTAAGCACCATATCATGCGTCTCACCGAGGGCTCCTGCAACCCGGGCAGCGGTTTCATGTTCCTGGAGCTGCTGCTGAACATGAAGCGTGTGTCGGACCACTCCAAGAACGTGGCCCAGCTGGTGCTGGGTATCTTCTGATCCGGCGGCGGACTGTCTGATTGTATGCCTGCCGGAAGAGGCTGCGGTATGTCAGCGGATTCCCCGAGGCTTGTCTGAAGGGCTCCGGTGCCCCGTGACCGGGGATTTTCCGGAGTCCCGGGGAAAAAACGAAAAAAATCCATTTTCCCTGTTGACAAACATGGAAGTCTATAATATAATGAGTCTTGTCGTTAAGACATGCGGAAATAGCTCAGTGGTAGAGCACCTCCTTGCCAAGGAGGGGGTCGCGAGTTCGAATCTCGTTTTCCGCTCCATTTGAACTTCAGGCCCGGCTGGCTAAGCCGGGCTTTTTCTATATCTATGCAGGGAATTGGGCGTTTGCTCTTTACATTCTCTCAAAATCATTGTACAATATTGTAGCAATTATAAAAATGGGTGACTATTGCCCGTCAATTATATTGAGTAATCTATACCAACATATATTCAAGGGAGGATTTTTTACATGGATACCAAAGAGAAAAACGAAGCTATTGAGAAAGCAGTCGCAGCCGAGAAACCGGTTGAGCTGAAAGGCACCAATGTGGAAGGCGTGAGAGAGGGCAATGAGGCCACTCTGAAAATCACCGTTCCCGCCAAAGAAGTGAAAGCAAGCTTCGAGGCCGCTATCAACCGGATCGCTACCAACGCCAAGATCCCCGGCTTCCGCAAAGGCAAAGCTCCCCGCAAAATCATCGAGATGCGGTTCGGCAAAGCCGCTGTGAAAGAAGAGGCTTTTGACTACTGCGTGAATGTGGCTTACCAGAAGATGCTGGACGACATGAAACTGATCCCGGTATCCGCTCCGTCCGTACAGGATGAGAAAGGCACCTTCGAAGGCTTCGAAGAGGGCAAAGAATTCACCATGACCGTGAAAGTTACCCTGAAACCCGAAGTTGAGCTGGGTGACTATAAAGAACTCCATGTTGAGAAAAAAGTGAAACGCATCACCAAGAAAGAAGTTGACAAAGCTCTGGAAGAGCTGCGCAACCGTGGCGCCAAGATGGTTGCCGCTGACGACGACGCTGTGATCGAGAAAGGCGACTTCGCCATCATCGACTTCGCAGGCACCGTTGACGGCGAGGCATTCAGCGGCGGCGAAGGCAAAGGCTATCCCCTGGAAGTGGGTTCCGGCTCCTTCATCCCCGGTTTCGAAGACCAGCTGATCGGCCTGAAGAAAGACGACGACACCGATGTTGACGTTACTTTCCCCGAAGAGTACTTTGTGAAAGAGCTGGCCGGTAAACAGGCTATCTTCAAAGTGCACATCCAGGCTGTAAAACGCAAAGAGCTGCCCGAGCTGAACGACGAGTTCATCGCCGCTCACACCCAGTTCAAGACCCTGGAGGAAGCTCAGGAAGAATACAAGAAGATGATGAAAGCCGCTGCTGAGCGCGACGCTGAAGTTGAGTACAACAACGCGCTGATCGACCTGGCAGTGGACAACGCTATCGTAGACATTCCGGAAGTCATGGTGGAAGACCGCATCACCCAGATGGTGGAAGAGATCCGTCTGAGCCTGGAAAGCCGCAAAATGACCCTGGACGCATATCTGCAGTACACCGGCATGGACATGATGCAGCTGCGTGAGGCACAGCGCGAAGGCGCAGCCAAGAACGTACGCACCGACCTGGTTCTGGACGCTATCGCAAAAGCCGAGAACATCCAGGTTACCATGGAGGACGTTGACGCTGAGCTGCAGGCACTGGCCAACCAGCACGGTGCGAAACTGGAAGACGTGAAGAAGATCATCCAGTCCAACAACAATATGGGCCTGCTCCTGGCTAACATTCTGCGCCGCAAGGCAGCTCATGTAGTTCTGAGCAGTGCGAAATAATTTCTGATTTCCACAAATAAAAGCGCTGCCTGCATAGATTTCTGTGCGGGCAGTACTTCTATCTGGGAGATTTTATCGAACAAGCTGTAAGTTTTTTGTGAACCGGCGGCACCGGAATGTTTTCCGGTCCGGGCAAGCCGGGATGATCCATTGATAAGGAGAGTGACGCTTCAATGAGTTATGTACCTATCGTTGTCGAGCAATCCAGCCGCGGTGAACGTTCCTATGATATCTATTCCCGTCTTCTGAAAGACCGGATTATTTTCCTGACCGGACCCATCGAGGATGTGACCGCCAACCTGGTCATCGCCCAGCTCCTGTTCCTGGAGGCTGAGAATCCGGACAAGGATATCCATCTGTATATCAACAGCCCCGGCGGCAGTGTTTCCGCCGGCATGGCTATCTACGACACCATGCAGTACATCAAACCGGACGTATCCACCATCGTGGTGGGCACGGCGGCCAGCATGGCCTCCATCCTGCTGATGGCCGGTACTAAGGGCAAGCGTTTCGCACTGCCCAACTCCACGGTGATGATCCACCAGCCTCTGGGCGGATTCCAGGGCCAGGCTTCGGATATCGACATCCACGCCAAGGAGATCCTGCGTGTGCGTGAGACCATGTACGATGTGATGATGAAACATACGGGCCAGTCCCGTGACCGTATCGCCGCGGACACCAACCGCGACAACTTCATGACCAGCCAGGCTGCCAAGGAGTACGGCATCATCGACGAGGTTGTGGAGCGCAAGGAGAAATAAGAGGTCGCGGCATCGGCTGTGACCGTTTGATTGAGTGAGATTTGAAGGAGTCCGATATGAAAACTTCTGATGAGAATAACAGCGGTATCGTCTGCTCGTTCTGCGGTAAACGCGGCGACCAGGTGAAACGGATGCTGGCAGGTCGGAACGGATATATCTGTGATGAGTGCATCAATCTCTGCAACGAGGTGCTGAAAGAGGAGATGGAGCAGGATACGCTTCCGGCGGAAGAACGGTCCCTCAGCGATCTGCCCACCCCGAAAGAGATCAAAGCCATCCTGGATGACTACGTGATCGGACAGGACGAGGCCAAGAAGTCCCTGGCCGTGGCGGTATACAACCATTACAAACGTATCAACTACGAGCTGGACAACGAGGACGCGGACAAGGATGTGGACCTGCAGAAGTCCAATATCCTGATGCTGGGCCCCACCGGCAGCGGCAAGACCCTGCTGGCGCAGACCCTGGCACGTATCCTGAAAGTGCCCTTCGCCATCGCTGACGCCACCACCCTGACGGAAGCCGGCTACGTGGGCGAGGATGTGGAGAACATCCTGCTCCGTCTGATCCAGAACGCCGACTACGATATCGAGCTGGCACAGCGCGGTATCATCTATATCGACGAGATTGACAAGATTGCGCGGAAATCCGAGAATGTGTCCATCACCCGTGACGTTTCCGGTGAAGGTGTGCAGCAGGCGCTGCTGAAAATCCTGGAAGGGACCGTGGCCAACGTGCCGCCCCAGGGAGGACGGAAACATCCTCACCAGGAATTCCTCCAGGTGGACACCACCAATATCCTCTTCATCTGCGGCGGCGCATTCGCCGGTCTGGAGGGCATCATCAAGGCCCGTACCGACGAGAAGACCCTTGGTTTCGGCGCCGAGATCAAGAAGAAAGAGGAGCTCCGGGCGGAGAACAGCCTGGAGAACGTGATGCCGGAGGACCTGATGAAATTCGGTCTGATCCCCGAGTTCGCCGGCCGTCTGCCGGTTGTGGTGACGCTGGATCCCCTGGACCAGGAAGCCCTGGTGCGGATCCTGAAGGAGCCCAAGAACGCGCTGGTGAAACAGTACCAGCATTTCCTGCGGATGGACGAGGTGGAGCTGGAGTTCGAGAAAGAGGCCCTGGAAGCCATCGCTGCGGAAGCCCTGCGGCGTGAGACAGGCGCCCGCGGACTGCGCGCCATCATCGAGAGCATCATGCGCGACGTGATGTACGAGATCCCCTCCCGCACCGACATTGTGAAGTGTGTGGTCACCGGAGATTCGGTGAAAAACCATACCACCCCCAAGCTGGTCACGGGCGAAAAGAAATAAATCATAGATGACAGAAGGGAAAAGGTTCACAGCCTTTTCCCTTTTTTATATGCCGTGAATATGATAAAATGTATATGCCGGTAAGAAATTTTCACTGAAATCAGCATTTTTATGCAGAGACCGACAGACAGACAGGGAGTCCCCTGTGACCGGCAAGGTTCCGCGGAATGACCGCTGTGAAAGTCCGGAAAGGGCTTGGCACCGGGACTGCGGGGCCGGAAGGCATGAGAGTGTATCAGGAGGTACCGATTTGAACAATATACTGAAGAAACTGCCAGTGCTCCCCTTGCGGGGCATGATGATTTTCCCCGGCATGATGTCCAATCTGGACGTGGGCCGGGAGGATTCGCTGAAATCCGTCCGCGCGGCCATGCAGCAGGGCAAGGAGATCCTGCTCTTCGCCCAGAGGAAGGCGGAGACGGTGGAGCCCGGGATGGATGACCTGTATCCCGTGGGCGTGGTGGCCGAGATCAAGCAGATGCTGAATCTGCCCGGCGGCACCGTGCGGATCCTGGTGCGCGGCACGGGCCGCGCCGAACTGAAAAAATTCGAGAAGACCGGGGAGGACGGCTGGAAAGCTGTCTACGCTCCGGTATTCTCCACGCTTCCGAAAGAGGATGAGGAGGAGGCCGAGGCTCTCCGCCGCATCGTCATCGGGGCTTTCGAGAAATGGATGCTGTCCGGCAAGAAAGTCAGCCCGGAAGTGCTGCTGACCTTCAAGGACAATCCGGACACCGGACTGGTGGCCGACATGATGGCCGGCTATCTGGATGTGCGGATGGAGGACAGGATCAAGGTCCTGGAGACCGGCTCCGTGAAAGAGCGTCTCCAGTATCTCTACAAACTGATCTCCCGTGAGCTGGAGATCGGCGAGCTGGAGAAGGACATCGCCAAGCAGGTCCACGAGCAGATCGAGAAGAACCAGAAGGAGTACTATCTCCGGGAACAGCTGAAAGTGATCAACAAGGAGCTGGGCGACGGGGACGAGCGGCAGGCGGAGGCGGACGAGTACAACCGCCGCATCGAGGAGATGGAGCTGCCGGAGGACGTGGCCGAATCCCTCTACAAGGAAGTGGACCGTCTGCTGAAGATGCCTCCCATGATGGCGGAGAGCGCGGTGATCCGGAACTATCTGGACACGGTGCTGGCGTTGCCCTGGGGCAAGTACGACAAGGACAACTTCGACCTGCAGCTGGCGGAGGAGATCCTGGACAAGCACCATTACGGCCTGCACAAGGTGAAGGAGCGCATCCTGGAGCATCTGGCTGTCCATCAGCTGACCCAGAGCAACAAGGGCCCCATCCTCTGCCTGGTGGGACCGCCCGGCGTGGGCAAGACCTCCCTGGCGGAGTCCATCGCCGAGGCCATGAACCGCAAGTTCATCCGCGTGTCCCTGGGCGGTATCCGCGACGAGGCGGAGATCCGCGGACACCGGCGCACCTATATCGGCGCCATGCCCGGCCGTATCATGCACGGCATGGAGAAAGTGGGCTGCCTGAACCCCGTATTCCTGCTGGATGAGGTGGACAAGATGGCCAGCGACTTCCGGGGAGACCCGGCGGCCGCGCTGCTGGAAGCTCTGGATCCGGAGCAGAACCATGCGTTCAGCGACCATTTCGTGGAGCATCCTTTCGACCTGTCCAGTGTCTTCTGGATTGTGACGGCCAACACGATGTACAGTATCCCGCCGGCGCTTCTGGACCGTCTGGAGGTCATCCAGCTGTCCAGCTACACCGAGGATGAGAAATACAATATCGCGAAACTCCATCTGCTGCCCAAGGAGATGAAGCAGAACGGCCTGACGAAGGACACGTTCTCCATCACCCCCGGCGCCATCAGCCATGTGATCCGGGACTACACCCGGGAGGCCGGCGTCCGCAACCTGGAGCGCAAACTGGCGGCACTCTGCCGCAAGACGGCGTACCGCCTGGTGACCCGGAAGGACAAGGCCGCCAAAGTGACGGTGAAGAACCTGACGGATTATCTGGGACCTGTCACCTATCTGGAAAGCGACCTGCGCGCCAAAGCGGAGGTGGGCATCGTCACCGGCCTGGCCTGGACCACGGTGGGCGGCGAGCTGCTGAAGGTGGAGGTGCTGGCCACCGAGGGCAAGGGCGGTCTGACACTGACCGGCCAGCTGGGCGACGTGATGAAGGAGTCCGCCCGCACGGGTTACACCTACATCCGCTCCCGGGCCAAAGAGAGATCGGAAGAGCGTCGTGTAGGGAAAGAGTGTAGATCTCGGTGGTCG
>CALAZX010000291.1 GCA_937926555.1 uncultured Negativicutes bacterium
ACTTTTTCATGAGCATTTAGATCCTAAATGGCTCACTTTTATATTAGCATTCACATTCCAATCAAATACTTTTTCATCCGTCTTTCTTTTTCATTCCGGATTGCTTATTGGTATTGATTTCGAATAACTAAAAAAGAGTATATCACGATTGCCTTTGACGGTCAAGGAATATGCGATAAAAGTTTCACTTTTTCCAATATATATTGTGTAGAAACTCTCACAACCCCCATCATACCGCCACTCACCGGCAAAGAAAAAAATCCCGGGAGTCGCCTCCCGGGATTCATCCTTCTCTTCGCGCAACCGTGTTGCAAGCGGTCACAGTTTATTATTTTGTCACAGTTCCCCGGAATTGTAAAGCTTTTTTCACGTTTTCAGAAGACACTGAAAGTCACTTCTTCCGGCAGACACCGATTCCCGGATTACGAACCGGGCATGTGTCATTTTTTCATCCGGAACTGCATGTCATACAGCTTTTTATACTGCCCGCCTTTTATCGCGAGAAGCTCCTGATGGGTTCCCATCTCCACCAGTTTCCCCTCGTTGATGACGGCGATCTTGTCCGCATTCTGTATGGTTGACAACCGATGTGCGATAACAAATACGGTCTTCTCTTTCATCAGGTTCTCGATCGCCCGCTGGACAATCGCTTCCGACTGGTTGTCCAGAGCCGATGTGGCCTCGTCCAGAATGACAATCGGCGCATTTTTGATAAAGGCTCTGGCGATTGCGATACGCTGTTTCTGACCACCGGAAAGCAGCACGCCGCGCTCGCCGATATACGTGTTCAGCCCTTTGTCCAGATTCGCGATGAAATCCGTCAGACAGGCATTCTCCACGGCCGCCCTCAGCTCTTCCGCCGTGGCGTCGGGCTTGCCCATCAGAATGTTCTCTTTGATTGTGCCGGCAAAGAGGAAGTTGTCCTGCAGCACAATCGCAATATGATCACGCAGAGAATCCACCTGATACTCCGCAATATTGACGTCGTCAATCTTGATGACGCCTTTATTCACCTTGTAAAAACGGGGAATCAGACTTACGATGGTGGACTTGCCGCCGCCGGAGTTTCCGACAAGCGCCAGTGTCTCCCCCTTTTTCACCTCAAAGCTGACGCCTTTCAATACAGGCTTGCCCCTTTTGTATGAGAAATGCACATCCTCAAAACTCAAGGAGTCATTGATGCCTTTGAATACAGGGGCGTTTTCCGAATCCACAATGTATTCAGGCGCACTCAGGTTCTTCATCACACGGTCAACGGCCATCAATGACACCTGCATGCTCTTGACATTGTTTCCCAGGCCTTTGACCGGCGTATAGAGCATCACCAGCGCTGTGATGAAGGATACAAAGTTACCGCCGGTAATGGTGCCGTTCTGCATCAGGTAACTGCCGTACCCGATGGCACCGCCGATACCGATGGCTGCGATCATGTGCAGAAGCGGTGAGATGCTGCCTGTTTTCTGCGTTATTTTCATGCGCATCCGGAAAACGTCATTCAGCTGTTCCGAGAATTTTTTATGCTGCAGGTCATATAAGTTGAACGCCTTGATCACTTTGTTGCCATTATACGCCTCATTGTATGAGGTGATGACAACCGCATTGCCGGTCTCGGATTTGTTGACGACCGATTTTATTCTGCCTTTCACTCTGGTCAGCGGAATCATGGCGATCGCCAGCATCGTGATGGCGATAATGGACAGCTGCCAGGAGTTGTAAATCAATACGCCCACAAGCGATATGGATGAGCAGACCCGCGACACGATCATCTTCACGCTGCCCAGAAGCCCATTGCAGGCCAGATCGGCATCATTGTTAAATCGTTTGAGCGCCTCCCCGGATGTCTGGGTGTCGAAAAAATTCGAGCCTTTGTGCATCATCTTTCTGTACAGCTTCATTTTCAGATCACTTGATACACGACCGGTCACCCAGTCATTCATATACATGGCCATGTAGTTGAACAGACCTTGCAATGTTGTGACCAGTACAAGCAATAAAGGTATATACCAGGGTGAGGCACCGGTCTTCTCCACCAGCACCGCATCCATATACGGCTGCAACGAATATGCGATAACCGCGTCAAAACATCCGATCGGCACGGAAAGTCCCAATGCCAGTGCGGCACGCTTCCAATACGGTCTGATATACGGCAATATCTTCCAGTATGTGTTTAGCGTTTCATTTTTCGTCAAAAAATTCATTATTTCTCCAAACTGAAGCTTGCTGACAGACAGTCAGATCAAGCATTGTTTTTCAGATTCTCCTTTATCTGCGTCGTTGAAATCTCGGGTGTTCTCGGCAGATATACAACTTCGCAGTAGTCTTTCAAAAAATCAAACTTGCCTTTCCAGTCATCACCCATGACAAATGTGTCCACTTTGAACTCTTTTATGTCATCCACTTTCTGTTCCCAGCAGTTTTCGGGGATGACAAGATCGACATACCGGATGGATTCCAGAAGCTGCTTTCTGATCTCATAGGAAAAATAGCATTTTTTCTGCTTGCTGTTCCAGTTGAACTCGTCAGTAGACAGCACGACAATCAGATAATCGCCTAAGGCTTTTGCTCTTTTCAACAAATTGATATGTCCATAATGCAATAAATCAAAGGTTCCATATGTGATAATCTTTTTCATTCCACACCTCAGTTGAATAAGCTTTCAAATTTCTCTAATGTTTTTGCATGGTAGTCCGCGTAATCCAGATCCAAGGTTCGCAGCTCGCCATTCATGAATTTCCGCATTCCATCCACCAGGCCGGCTTCACTGTTAGCTACCAGGCAACCGTTATGGTCCTGATAAAATCCTCTCGGACCGACAATATCTGCGCTGAATGTCGGGATTCCCAGGCAGTCCGCTTCCAGCAGAACCAGCCCCAACCCTTCATAAAACGAGGAGAGAACAAAACAATCGCATCTTTTCAGAATAGGCATAGGATTCAGGATGGATTTGATAATCGTGATGTTTTGATAATATTTTGCGGCATTTGCCAGACGCAAAGTTTTATTATAAAGGACACCATGTCCCCCTATGATAATCAATTGACTGTCCGGATATTCCTGACAAAATCTGTCAAACGCCCGTATCAGTCTTTCATGACCTTTTTCCGGCGAGAATCTTCCGATGGTGATAAACTTCTTTCCCTTGGAGTTCAGAACGCCTTCGATGCCTCCCGGATTGTGAGTCCGGCACTCTGTATCCTTGTCAAAGCTGATTGCTTTTTCCGCCTTCTCCCGGACCATCTTCTCATCATAGAAATTGTTCACCACAAAGATATTATCGTCACGGCCACTGATATTTTTAGCAGCCGAAACTATATCCTCGGTGACACAGATAACTTTGTCATAGCTGTTATAAATATTATTCAATTGGTTTCTATGCTGATTGTGCCGGGTTTTCAACTCCCGTTC
>CALAZX010000292.1 GCA_937926555.1 uncultured Negativicutes bacterium
CCACCGCTGCCTACCAGACCACCGACATGCTGAAAGGCGTCCTCATCCGGGGCACTGCCGGCGGTGCCGGTGTGGGCCGTCCCGCCGCAGGCAAGACAGGCACCACGGACGACTGGAAGGACGCCTGGTTTGTAGGTTATACCCCCAACCTTTCCTGCGCTGTATGGGTCGGCGACGACCGCAGCCGCAGTATGGGCGTCATGACTGGCTCTATGGCTCCGCTGAACATCTGGCACGCCTTCATGTCCAAAGCGGTGACCCGCATCCCCTATGCTGACTTTGCCCGTCCCGCAGGCGCTGTGATTCCCCCGGATCCGGTGATCGAGAAGGACGAGGACGACAAGGACAAGGATCCTGACAAAGACGCCAAAGACAGCAAGGAGACCGCCGACAAGAAAAAAGATGCGACGGTATCCTCCGGCAAAGGCAACCTGACTTCCACCCCCAAACCGGTGAAGCCCGTTGTCAGCAACAAGCCCACCAAGAACAGATAAAAAGAGCGGCCGGCCATCGGCCACCCGCCACAGAAAGAAAGCACCGCATTCCCGACCGGTTCGGGGATGCGGTGCTTTTCTCATGTCCGGAAACGGATTTCCGTTCCGGGACGTATGCTTTTTTTATTTCGCTGCCAGCTGCTGGACCATGGCCTGCAGGTACCGTACCTGCTGCTGCAGCTCATTCACCTGGCTTTCCAGCTGAGCCACTTTGCCTGCTTCCTTGCGGGCTGCGGAAGGTTTGCCGCCGCCGAAGCTCCAGGAGAAGCCCATGTTGCCGGTATAGGTGCTGCCGCTACCCATGGCCACACCCATGGTCATCACGGTGTTGTCATTGATGCGGTAGCCTGCGCCCAGAGCCACGCTCTGTTTGCCGCCATGAGTGCCGATGCCGGCCAGGATCTGCATCTTGTCGGTACCGTCGGTGGGCTGCATATGCAGTGCGCTCAAGGCAGCCGCATTGGCGATGCCTGCTTTGGAATAGGAACGGACATCCTCGATATCATGTTTCAGGTTCTGGCCCATCTCCGTCATGGAGTCCGCCAGACCTGCCACAGTGTTATTCACATTGCTGAAGCCGTTGTCCACTTTCGTGTCCAGGTCGCCCAGGCCTTTCTCCAGATTGCCTGCCTTGGTCTCCACAGCGCCGACCCGGGTGTCCAGGGCGCCCACTTTGGTGTCCACGCCGTTGATGGCTTCCTGCAGCTCGCCGTCTTTCTTGTCCATCCGGCTGTTCACGGCGGAGACAGCGTCTTTCAGCTGGCCCACGTTCACAGCGTCCACATCGTCCTTGCCTGCGGCCACATTGGTAATCCGGCGGTATACGTTCTCCTCCGCGTCACCCACGGAGAAGGAGCCGGTGGTCTCCTTGGCGTAAGCGGGAGCACCTTCTTCATACTGGGCTTCCGTCTTGAAATTGTAACCTGCCTGGCTACCGCTGCCGGACTTCACTTTGGAGCCTTTGCCCAGAGCCACGCCGCCTGCTTCGCCCACTTCAGTGAAGGCGCCAATGGCGATACCGCTCTCCGCATCTTTCAGGACCTTGGAGCGGTTGCCCTGGGAGATGCTGTCCTCCGCACCGGCGGTAGCGTTCACGCCCAGTGCCACGCTGCCGCCGGTTTTCTTGCCGCTGGCGTAAGCGGACGCATGGTAACCGATGGCCACGCCGTTGCTGTCCGTATCGGTCCAGGAGCCGATGGCCACCGCATTGTTGGCGCTGCTGACAACTCTGCCGATAGCTACTGAGGTGGAACCCTTGGTGGTGTTCTGCGTGCCGATGATGACAGCGTCATTGATGTATCTCC
>CALAZX010000293.1 GCA_937926555.1 uncultured Negativicutes bacterium
AAACTTATCACTCCTGAAAAATCTCTTAATCGTACCAAAGTGGAATTGAAATTTGAAACATCAAGCATACAAAAGCCGGCCGCACGCCGGCACACAGTCAGGCGGCGGAGTCCATCCGCCATCCGGTCCGTGCGGTCTTATCAGATCTGGCCGATGGCTTTCAGGATGACCTGGGCGATGATGGCGGAACCGATATAGGTGCCGATGAACACCACGCAGCTCACCAGGATGATACGCCAGCTGCTCTCGGCGAACACATCCAGGTCCTTGCAGATGGCGATGCCGGCATAGGCCAGGATCGGGGTGCACAGCTGCAGGAAGCCCACTTTGGATACCGCGCTGGAGATCACCGCGGAGGTGGGGAACCCGGGATAGGTCAGGATACAGCCGATGGTCACCACGTACGCAACGCCGGGAATACCGCCGGGCAGCACTTTGCCCAGCCACATGCCCACGAAAGCCAATGCGATCAGCATCAGCATGCCGGGCAGGGCCTCAAAGAAACCGTATTTGGTGCCGACCACGTTGGCGATCAGCGAAAGCAGTCCGGAGACAGCCAGAACTTCAAGAATCTCTGTCATTTTCATTATGCTTCCTCCTTCTTGCCTTCAGCGGCCTTCTCACCGATCTCACGCACTGCGGGAGGTTCGGGGTCCACACCGTATTTGAAACGGTAAGTTTTTCTGTAAAGCCATTCCGCCAGGGGCAGGCCCATCCAGATGCTCATATACAGGCCGTCAAGGCCGGACAGCATGTTGCTGGCGGCGCCGAAAGCGGCCAGCTGGTCGGCCATATGGGGATACATGGCGGACAGGGATCCCACCGCCGCGGTCATCATGCTGGCAGAGCCTACGCCCGCGGCCATGGCCAGTGCGTAGGGATGGATCGGCAGGTAGGCGGCGGCCAGGCTGGCCATCAGTCCGAAAAAGATGGTGCCGATAACGGTGCCGCAGATATAGACGCCCATGACGCCGCGGCCTTCCGGGCCGTCCAGGCCGAACCGCTCGCCGATCAGAGCCACGTTGGGCTCACGGGCGATGGAGTGGGCGGCGCCCACGGATTCACGTTTCAGTCCCAGGAACACGGCCAGGGGAACACCGATGAAGATGGTGCCCAGATTGCCGAACTCCTGCAGGATCAACGCCGGAGAGGCTGCCAGAATCTTCGGCAGGCTGGGGCCTACCAGGGTTCCGTAGCGGGCCATGAGGAGCATCAAGGTGACGCCCAGCAAGGAGCTGGCCTTGCTGATCTCTTTCATGGAGGAGATCTTGGTGAAGCGGGGTGCGGTGAGCACGCCCATCAGCAGCGCGTACATCATGGGGAGCAGGACAATCTTGCCCACACCTACGCTGATGGCGATGTTGCCGATCTTCTCGGCCACAATAACCAGAATCAGAACAATCAGATGCAGTTTGATGTTTTTCATTGTCAGGTCCTTTCGAGAGTTATTTCTGGAAATAGGAATCCAGTTTCGCGATATACTCTTCCTTCGTCATCAAAGGCTTGTTGTCCGCGATGATCTGTTTGGCGCCGGAAGCGCCGTCGGCCAGCAGGTCGACAATCATGCAGGCGAAAGCCTTGGCCGGCACCAGCACGGCGTCGGAGAAATCGGAGACGCAGAACTGTGCCGTATGCAGAGAACCGTCGGTGCCGCCGATGAAGGGATGGATGGCGGGCATGATATGGGACACATCTCCCATATCTGTGGAAGCGCTGAAGTGGCCTGCATCGATGATCTCCGTCTTGGGGGAGAACTCTCTGATGTTCTCCACGAACAGGTCATTCATCTCCTTGCAGCAGTGCAGCGGGAACATGCCGGGCAGTGTCTCCACGATGCATTCGGCACCCACAGCGGCAGCACCGGCTTTCAGAGCGGCATCCACCTTGTGGTGGGTGTTGTCGATGGCGTCCATGGTGGCGGCGCGCACGTAGGTCTCCATCCGCACGTCGGAAGGCACGTTGTTCACCAGGTCGCCACCCTTGGTGATGATGGGATGCACCCGGACGATGTCCTTCTCCTGGAAGGTCTCCCGGATGGCGTTGATGCCCATCAGGCCCAGGCAGGCGGCGTTCAGCGCGTTCACGCCCTCATGGGGTGCGTTGGCGGCATGGGCGGATTTACCGATATACTGCACGGTCTTGCCCACGAACCCGTTGCTGGAAGTGCCGATGGCCACAGCGCCCTGGGGCGTATTGTCTTTGGAGTGCATCATCATGGCCATGTCGATGTCGTCGAACTCGCCACGGTAGATCAGCTCGCCCTTGCCGCTGAGGAAATGGAGCTTCCCTTCCTGCACCAGCTTCTTGCGGTACGCCAGCTCCACATACTCCTCCGCCGGCACGGCGAAGAACACCGCGTCGCCGGACAGCTTGTCCATAACACCGGACTTGATGATGCCGGTGGCGGCGGCCAGCATGCAGGCGGTCTGCAGGAAATGACCGCAGGTGTGGGCCGCGCCGGTCAGGGGGTCCGCTTTAGGGCTGTCGGGGGTGCCGATGGCGTCCAGCTCACCGAGAACGGCCACCGTGGGGCCCTCCGCTCCGCCCTTCACACGGGCCTTCACGCCGGTGATGGCCAGTCCGGTCCGGGGATCAAGCCCCAGTTTCCGCATATAATTCTCCACTTTTGCGGCGGTTTTCACTTCTTTGAAACCCAGCTCCGGCTCGCGTTCGATATCGGCGGCCAGTGCCTTGATGTCCGCAGCTGCCGCATCGATGGCGGCACAGACGGACTTCTTCAGTTCATCTTTCGTCAAAACAAGTACACCTCTTTTGTAGAATATCTTTCAGTCTGATTTTGTCTGTGCTGTTGCCATACACAAACAACCATATTATAGCACTATTGCTAGTAAAAATGAATGCTTTTCTCAACAAAAAGCACTATATTTAGTGAAAATAAGCGATTTGTATCCCATCATGTCCTTTCCCGATGGACAACTTTCGTATTGTCTACTCAGCAGATACACATTCTTGATGAGCCGGCAATTCTCAAAAGGTTTTCCACTAAAAATTCCTTCTGTGATGAAGTCACGCATCAAAAAGCACTTCCACTGATATACTGTGCATATAAAGGAGGTTCATGACTTATGGATATGAAATCTGACAATCGGTATAAATGGCTTCCCGGCGCTATTCTGCTGGGACTGGTATTCTTTCTGGCGGTCTTCCTGGTGAAACCGGTGGGAGTCTCCACCCAGTTCTCCCAGACCGCAGGCATGGTGTGGAGCGCGGCCGATCCCGCCGTGGCCCGTCCGCTGCCGGAAGCGGGGGCTTCCGCCTACACCAGCAGCAACGCCTATTTCGCCAAGGACGGCGGCAAACTGGCAAAAGCGGTGGCGCAACCCTGGAACTACGGGTTCCTCTTCGTCCTGGCCATCCCCCTGGGGGCTTTCGCCGCCCATCTGTGGAGACGGAAAGACGAGCCGGCGGAACGGTTCGCGACTTCCCCCGTCTCCGGCAGGCTGCAGTTTCTCAGCGGCTTCCTCGGCGGCGCGGTGATGCTGTACGGTGCCCGCCTGGCCGGCGGCTGCACCAGCGGCCACATGTTCAGCGGCATGATGCAGGGCAGCCTCAGCAGCTATTTCTTCGCGGCGGCTGTCTTCGCCACCGCCGTGCCCACCGCCATCTTCGTGCGGAAACTTTCGAAAGGAGGCGCTGACCATGAATAATCTCATACTGGCAGTGATCCTGGGCGCCGCCTTCGGCTTCGCCCTCTACAACGCAGGAGCCGGCTTCCGAGCCAATATCCGGGCCATGCTCACAGGCAGGGACACCACTCTGATGAAGACCATCCTCTTCGGCATCGGCTTCGCTTCCGCCCTGCTGTCCATCAGCATCTTCAGCGGAGTTCTGGATCTGGGCCATCTCAGCATCAAACCCCTGAGCCTGGCTGTCCCTGTAGGCGGCCTGATCTTCGGCGTGGGCTTCGGTTACCTGGGGAACTGCCCCGGCACCGTGCTGGCCTCCCTCCCCTACCGCAACAAGATGAAGACCCTGGGCGTCCTGGCCGGCGGCATCTTCGGCGCCTGGCTCTACGCCCTGACCTTCTCCTTCTGGAAGGGGACGGACATCTTCAACATGCTGGATTTCGGCAAGACCACCCTCTTCCGTCTCTCCCCCTCCATCCCCTCAGTGCTGGAAGTGGGCCCTGAAGGCCTCTTCCTCCTGGGCGGCGCCCTCATGGTGGTGGCGGCCCTGCTGCCCCGCCGGCTGGACGGGAAAGCGTGAAACGGAAAAAAGACAAAAAAAGAGCACCCTCGCAGGTGCTCTTTTTATTTACGCTTTATCGTTTATCCGGTTTCATATCTGCCGGTCAGACGTATGCCCCGGCGGAATGAGCACATCGCTGCCACAAATCCCCTCCGGCATTCATCCGTACGGTTATTCCCCCAGCTTCTCACGCACATCCCGGAGCAGGCCGGTGCAGCCTTTCACCAGGTCGTCATAGGTGACGTCGAAGTTACGGGTGTACCAGGGGTCGGCCACTTCCCGGTGCTCGCCGGCGAAATCCATCATCAGATGGACTTTATGGTCTTTGTCCTCGCCCACCAGATAGCGGATGTCGTCCAGATTCTCCTGATCCATGGCGATGAGATAGTCATTCTCCTCATAGTCCTTCCGGGTCAGCAGTCTGGCCTGGCGGGGCTTGAAGGGGACGCCCTCTTTCCGCAGCTTGTCTTTGGCCGGCGGGTACATGTCGTTGCCGATCTCATCCCGGGTGGCGGCCACGGAGTCCACCTTGACCTTGTCGCCCAGGCCGGCCTCCTTCAGCATTTTCTTCATGATGAACTCCCCCATGGGAGAACGGCAGATGTTGCCGTGACAGATGAATATGATTCTCATTCGCTCGCTCCTTTTCCCAAAACTTATTCTCTACTATTTATTCTCTGATTTTTATGATAAGCAATTATCATATGTTCCTTCCAATCCAATGGAAAGTTCATTTTTTCCAACTCAACAACATCTTTATATCGCAGAATCAAACCCTCGAGTGCTTCTCGGAATTCATTCCAGTCTTTATCCGAAGACCGCAAATATTTCATTGCCAAAATCACTTCATACAAGCCATTATGTTTAGATACCGGAACAATTTTATCATTTTTCAAGATTTCCGGTCTCGTATTGATAGTGCGATTATAAAGCCGTGAATTATGTGCACATATATTACGTACTACCACTAT
>CALAZX010000294.1 GCA_937926555.1 uncultured Negativicutes bacterium
GATATGAGGTGGCGGGTCTCACAGATTATGTGAGGGGAGGCGTCGGGCAGGGGATGTTTACGGCATTCCCGGAGATTTTACGCAGAGAAGCGTCCGGTATCCACATGGGTACCGGGCTTTTTTATTGTTTTCGCCACGGAGGCGGGTGATTCCGCTTTTTTGAGGGCGGTATGAGAGGGTTTTTCCATGATAACGGCGGGCCGTTGCAGTGAAGGCGGCTGCCGCACTGTCATTGTGAAATATACAAAGTGATTGTCATAGATGGATAAAGAGAGGAGATGAGACGGGCACCACAGAGTCCACCGGCTGACCGGTTCAGCAGGGGACGAAACGGTAAGTTGAAGGAGGTAAATTTTTGTGAGTTGGAATTTCGGAAGCAAGAAAAAAGCGGCTATCCTGGCCGCGGTCCTTGGCGGCTGCCTTATGGGGCAGGTGGCCTGGGCCGAGACTTCGGGACCTATCAGCGGGCCTGAGACACTGAATGCGGACCGGGAGATCACCAGCAGTGAGTTCACACCATGCGGGTCGAACAAGAAAGTCACCGCGTTCTACACCGGCGCGTCATCCAGCAAGGGGCAGCCCATGGTGGTGGACCTGAACGGCCACAATCTGACCATCCATGCGTAGAGTCATGATCCCGTGGCCACCCCGCTGTATGTTGGGAACAATGCGTACCTGGATGTCCTCAACGGCGATCCGGACAAGAAGTTCTCCATCACCGCCACCAATACGGACACCAGAGGCGCCAACGGCATCTATGTGGAGGGCAATGCCCACTTCAAGATCACCGGCGCGGTGGATATCGAGAAGGTGGAGACCAAAGGCGACAGCGCCACGGGCATCGCCTTCCAGGGACAGGACAGTGAAGGCCTTATGACCGGTCCCGTCTATATCCACAATGTGGAAGGCCTCAAGGGCAGAGGTGCCGGCATCAACAATTCCGGCATTCTCATGACCGGTGAGCGCAGCAAGCTGGAGCTCGCGGGTCCTGTCTATATCACGGATATCAAAGGCGCAGCCCTGAAGAACAGAGGCGGCGGCACGGTGCTGTCCGTAGGCGGCGGTGAGATCAGAGCCGCGGAGGATACCGACAAGAGCAAGAACTACGCGGCGGCCCGCGTGGAGCAGGGCACCATGAACATCAACATGGTGGACGGCCATGCAGGCACCACCACCACCAAGATCACCGGCGACATGTACATCACCGGCACCCATGGCCAGCGTGTGGCCGAGTATTCCAACGGGCAGCTGGTGGACTGGGCGAAGCCCGGCCATCTGAATGTGGCGCTCACCGACAAGGATTCCTTCTGGAAAGGCGCCGCTACGTACGATAAATACCGCAGCGACTACGGCAGTGACGGCGGCTATACGGCCCATGATGTGGGCGAGTTCCGCCTGGACCTGAAGAACGGCGCGCTCTGGACCAATGAGCTGCAGTCCCACGGCACTACTACTACAATTGATAAAGGGGAAGACTATGCGGGCAGCCGGCTGAAAACACTGAACGGCGGCACCAAGGAGGCTCCCGGCTACATCTACCAGAAAGAGGCGCTCCCCATCAAGGTGGAGAACTACAGCGGCAGCACGGTGGTCTACTACGACCATGACGCGGCCAATCCCTCCGACGTGAAGGGCGGCGAGTTCCGCATCGCCCACGCGGAAGAGGACTCCAACATCACCCTGCGTACGGACAACCAGGGCCTGGACACCACTTCCCAGACAGAAGAGGCCAAGGGCAAGGTGAACAGCGCGCTGAATGCGCTGGCGCAGAAGCTGTATTACAGTGATTACATCAAAGGTGACAAGACGCTCACCGGCACCGTGGAGATTGCGGAAGGTCTCACCGCCACCAGCGCATCCTTCACCGGCCCCATCACCTTCATCGCGGATGTGGATGCCGAGCGGAACGGACAGGGCAGCTATGTGCCCAAGGAAGAGACGGTGGAAGGCGGCCCCATCAGCGCTCCGGAAGTGCTGCAGACGGCGCGGATCTCCAAAGGCACCGCTCCCAACGCCAATGACGGCTATGTGGTGAGCGGCCTTTACAGCGAGGCGGAGTCTCCGGCGGACAATCCCATGGTGGTGGACCTGAACGGACATGACTTGACGGTGGTGGCCGAATCCACATCCACCATGGCGGACGGTGTCTTTGTGGGTAAAGACCGGAACATCCATATCAAGAACAGCGGGGAGAACGATTTCATCATCACCGCCAGCAACACCGGTGGCAATGCCAACGGCATCCGCTTCGGCGGCAACAACAGCTCTATTGTGGTGGATGGTCCGGTGACCATTGACGGCGTCAAGGCCGGCAAACGGGCCTCTGACCATCACCAACGTGGAGGCGGCGGGCGATTCCACCGGCGTGCAGACCTATGGCATCTACGCCAACGCCACCGGTGCGAAAGTGGTTGTTACCGGCCCGCTGAACATCTCCAACGTGAAAGGTTCGGCAGTGGGGGCGGCCCGTCAGGGAGCCGAGGTGTTCACCGCAGGCGGCCGTATCACCGCGGTGGCGGATCCGGACAAACGCTATTTCGCTGTACGCGCGGCCCACGGTACCATCAATATGAACGTGGAGGGCGCGGCCAACCATATCGAACCC
>CALAZX010000295.1 GCA_937926555.1 uncultured Negativicutes bacterium
TCCTCTTTCCATAGAGCTTCTTTCCGCAGTGTTCATTTCTATAGAAGAGACTTGCCGGAAAAGAGGGGGAGGGGGACAGGCGGAAGGTGTCACCGGTTACGGGGAGCCAATCCCGGAACCCGGCTTTTCACCATTACAGAGGGGCTTTGGGGGCCTGAGAAAAACACCTTTGCAAAATTGTCTATAAATGGTATAATAGATAAGGAAAATTTATGATGCGACTAGAAAGAGTGGGTGCGATACCCGCTCTTTCGTTATATTGGAAGTAAAATCAAATCCCGGGACGCGGCAGCGGCACGGGTGGCGGCGTGTTTCCGGAGGCGGAGGTTCCGCACGTTTCCGGAAGGACGCGGCCGAGTAAGCGAGAGGTGAGAAGCATGAGAAGAGAAGAAGTGGAGAAGTACATCACGGAACTGATGGAGAAGATCCTGCCCGGCACCGGCATCGAGCTGGCGGATGTGGAATATGTCCGCGAGAAGGACTGGTTCCTGCGGGTCTTCATCGACAAGCCGGAAGGCGTGGAGATCGACGACTGCCAGATGGTCAGCGAGAAGCTGACGGAGTTTCTGGACAAGGACGACCCCATCAAAGAGAAATACTACCTGGAGGTTTCCTCTCCGGGTATCGACCGTCCCCTGAAAAAGGACAAGGATTTTGAGGACTATTACGGCAAGAAAGTGGACATCAGCTTTTTCGCGGCCCAGGACGGGCTGAAGATGGTCACCGGCATCCTGACCGCCCATGACGCCAATACCGTCCAGGTGCGGCGTATCATCAAAGGCCGGGAGGAGAAACAGCCCGTGACCTATGAACGGAAAGTAATCACAGCGGTGAAACCGCATATAGAATTCTGATAAAACATCGAGGAGGAAGAATCAAAGTGAATTCTGAGTTTGTACAGGCGATCGAGTTCCTGGCGAAAGAGAAAAATATCGAACCGCAGGTTCTGTTTGACGCAGTGGAGGAAGCTGTTGTCAGCGCCTACAAGAAAAACTTCGACAGTTCCCAGACCGTACGGGTGGAACTGCACAAAGAGACCGGCACGTTCCATGTCTACGAGCAGCGCAGAGTGGTTGAGCAGGTGGTGAACCCCAACGAGGAGATCTCCCTGGAGGAGGCTCACGAGATCAACCCGGCCTACATGGTGGACGACTATGTGGAGAGCGAGGTATATCCGAAAGACTTCAGCCGTATCGCCGTGCAGAACGCCAAGCAGATTCTGATGCAGCGTATCCGCGAGGCCGAGCGTGACAATGTCTATGACAAGTTCGCAGGCCGTGAGGAGGATATCATCACCGGCATCATCATCCGCGCCGACCGCGGCATGGTCCATGTGGACCTGGGCGACACCGAGGGCATGCTCACCGCCGGGGAGCAGATTCCCGGTGAGCGTTACATCCCCCGTGACCGCATGAAGTTCTACATCGTGGAAGTGAAGAAGACCGGCAAAGGACCGCAGATCCTGCTGTCCCGCACCCATCCCGGACTGCTGAAACGGCTGTTCGAGCTGGAAGTGCCGGAAATCCATGACGGCGTGGTGGAGATCAAATCCGTAGCCCGCGAACCGGGCATGCGTTCCAAGATCGCCGTGCTGAGCACCGACGAGAAGGTTGACCCGGTCGGCGCCTGTGTGGGCCAGCGGGGCATGCGTGTGCAGACCATCGTCATGGAGCTCCACGGAGAGAAGATCGATATCGTGAAATACAACGAGGATCCGGCACAGTACGTGGCCAACGCGCTGTCCCCGGCCCAGGTTGTGAAATGCGAGGCCGACGAGGAAGAGAAGATCTGCCGGGTGGTAGTGCCCGACTATCAGCTGTCCCTGGCCATCGGCAAAGAAGGACAGAACGCCCGGCTGGCCGCAAAGCTTACCGGCTGGAAAATAGATATAAAAAGCGAGACCCAGGCTGCCGAGGAAGCAGATCGGCAGGATGAGAATCCCGCGGATGAAGGGAGCGAGGATACAGAGTGAAGGTCAAGAAACTTCCCCAACGGAAATGCGTAGGCTGTGAAGTGATGAAGAACAAAAAGGACCTGATCCGTATTGTACGGTCTCCCGAAGGGGAGGTCGCGCTGGACCGCACCGGCAAGATGCAGGGACGGGGAGCCTATGTGTGCCCCGACCGGGAATGCATCATGAAAGCCTGGAAAGGCCACCGTCTGGAACGGGCCCTGGAAAAGAACATCAGTGAGGAGACATACAAGAGTCTGCTGGAGGAGTTGGAGAATGAATGAGAACGCTGTAGCCGGCGCATTGGGACTGGCGCAGAAAGCCGGGAGGCTGGCATCCGGCGACCTGGCTGTACGGAAGAACCTGAAAAAGGGGAAGGCCGTGCTGCTGCTGGTGGCTGAGGATACCTCGGACAATACCCGGAAGGAGCTGCTGCACCTGGCTGAGAAAGCCGGCGTGCCGGTGGTGACCGCCCTGACCCGCGAACGGCTGGGAGCTGCCATGGGGAAAGCCCCCAGGGCCTCGGTGGCGATTCTGGATGAAGGCTTCGCCGGACTGATCCGGTCGAAACTTTCCTGACAGGAGGCCTCAGCGTCTGATTGAAGCAATTGTGTGAAGGAAGTAGTTTGGAGGTGCCGAATGGGCAAGAAAAGAATATTTGAGGCGGCGAAGGAACTGGGTGTGAAGAGCACGCAGATCACGGAGCTGCTGGCAAAGCATAACATCAACAAAACGAATCTCAGCGCATTGGACGATGCGGACATGAAGATTATCAATAAAGCGTTCAGCAAAGGCGGCAACAGCGGTAACAGCGGCAAGGACGTGCAGCGGAAGACCACTCCCGCGCCGGCTCCGAAACGGGAGAGCGGCAGAAGCTCCATGATCGTGAAACCGGTGATCGCCACGGTGAAAACCGATGCCGACGGAGACAGAACGGTGGTACGCCGCCCGGCCGCTCCGGAAAGCGTGAACCGGCCCAGCGACGACAACCGCAACAACAACCGTCAGCGGGACAACCGCAGCAACAACAACCGTAACGACAACCG
>CALAZX010000296.1 GCA_937926555.1 uncultured Negativicutes bacterium
GCGGTGAGTGCGGGGATATGTGTCATGTCATTTTTCAACGCTTGCATCAGTCTGTTTCTCATTTCAGTCATTGAGAGCCACCCCCATATATCTGCCGATTGCCGCCACGTCCTTGTCGCCGCGGCCGGATACGTTCACTACGATGATCTTGTCCTTGCCCAGCGTGGGCGCCAGTTTCATGGCGTAGGCCAGCGCATGGGAACTTTCGATAGCCGGGATGATACCCTCGGTCCGGGACAGGTAGCAGAACGCGTCCACCGCCTCCTGGTCCGTGGCCGCCACGTACTCGCCCCGTCCGCAGTCCGCCAGGTAGGCGTGCTCAGGCCCGATGCCGGGATAGTCCAGGCCGGCGGAGATGGAGTAGACCGGCGCGATCTGTCCGGATTTGTCCTGGATGAAATAGGATTTCATGCCGTGGAAGATGCCGGTGCTGCCGCAGGCGATGGTGGCAGCCGTCTCCGGGGTGTCGATGCCCCGGCCCGCAGCCTCCACGCCGATAAGCCGCACATCCTTGTCGGGGATGAAGTCGTAGAACAGCCCCATGGCGTTGGAGCCGCCGCCCACACAGGCGATCAGCGCGTCGGGCAGTCTGCCCTCCTTCTCCAGCAGCTGGGCCTTCACCTCACGGCCGATGACTTTCTGGAAATCCCGGACCATCTCCGGATAGGGATGGGGACCCACCACGGAGCCCAGCACGTAGAAGGTGTTGGCGGCATCTTCCGTCCATACCCGCATGGCCTCGTTCACCGCATCCTTCGGAGTGGCGGTGCCGGAAGTCACAGGCACCACCTCGGCGCCCAGCAGCTTCATGCGGAACACGTTCAGCGCCTGGCGCTCCGTGTCCTCCTTGCCCATGTAGACGGTGCACTCCATGCCCATCAGCGCCGCCACAGTGGCGGTGGCCACGCCGTGCTGTCCCGCGCCGGTCTCGGCGATAACGCGCTTCTTGCCCATCCGTTTCGCCAGGAGGCACTGTCCCAGCACGTTGTTGATCTTGTGGGCGCCGGTATGGTTCAGGTCCTCCCGTTTCAGGTAGACCTTGGCGCCGCCCAGGTCCTCGGTCATCTTGGCCGCGTAGTACAGCGGGGAGGGCCGGTTGGCGTAGTTGTGGTACAGGTCCTGGAGCTCCTTGATGAACTCGGGGTCGTCCTTGTACCGGTTGTACGCTGTCTCCAGCTCCTCCATCGCTTCCATCAGCATTTCCGGGACATACTGTCCTCCGTGGATTCCAAATCTTCCTTTTTCCATGTTTTCTCCCTCTTTCTCATTTTTCTCGGGGAGGCATTTGCCAAGCTGCGGCTGACCTTCGGATAATAAAAAAAACTGTCCTTGTATACAACAAGGACAGGATATAGTCATTCCTGCGGTACCACCTTGATTCACAGACAGTCTGTGCGCTTTGCAGAGTGCCAACACACCCCTCTTCCTTAACGCAGAAGCTACGTTGTACAGTACTCTTCCGTAGAATTTCAGTACACCCTCAGCGGTCCATTTATCAGACAGCTCTCTATCCGGCTCTCAGCTCCCCGGACTCTCTGTAAGCGCTTTTTCCGACTTGATCTCCGCCTCTTCGGTTTCGTGGTTGATATTTGGTTGATGTGTCCACTCTATCACAGGGATTTTTTTCCGTCAACCCTTTTACCCGGACACCTTTTTTCCGTGAAATCCTTTCACCGGAGTGTTAACTTCGTTACAGGAAAGCGGGAGAAAGCCGTCTTCCGCCATAAAAATCCGGCCTTCACATCCGCCACGCATCTATCCATATATATAACAAGGGCGTCTCCTTCTTCTCAGAAAGAGACGCCCTTAATTATTCGCATCTGTTTTCATTTCTACCTCTTATGTTCCGGACCGTAGTCCGTTTTTTACGCCCTTCTCAGGGTCATGCAAAGTAAAGCTGATTTTTCCGCTTCTGCGAATGAGCTGTTATTCCAGGGGAATGATGCTCAGGTCGGTGATGATTTCCAGTAATTTGTCTAACATAATAACGCCTCCTTCTGGGTTGTCTTTTTTCTTGGTACACCATGAGTATAACACACTGGGCATTATTTGTCCAGTAGGGACTTTATATGTCCCT
>CALAZX010000297.1 GCA_937926555.1 uncultured Negativicutes bacterium
TGCGAAGATTTGACCCGCACATTCATCTAGTACGTTATTCAGTTTTCAAGGTTCCGCCGCTCTTCGCGACTTCTAAATAATATCATCGGTTTTTATTCTTGTCAAGCGCTTTTTTTGATAATCTGCAAGAAAATACGTTTTTTTCTTCTCCAGGGTCTCAGGATCGATTCTGAACTCCTCCAGGGCATAGTTCTGGTGCAGGGTCCGCCAGTTCTTGAAGGTGAAATCCGGCAGGTAGCGGCGGACCTTCTCCTCATCCCGCCAGAAGGCGGTGGTCCGCTCGTAGTTGCGCTCCGTGTTCCAGCCCAGCCAGGGGGCCTTCACCCGGGGCTGCTTCCAGAACATGTCCAGGCGCAGCACTTCCCGGAACTCCTCCTCCACGCCCCGCAGTTCCGCGAAACGGTGAAGCAGCTCCGCCACGGCAAGCACATTGTGGCCCACGCCGAACATCCCCCGCTCCAGGTAGAGCCGGGTCAGGTCCGTGAAGAAACGGAACACATCCCCCTCATAGCGTTTCTCCCAGTAATTGATGGAGAACGGGAAATTGCCGCTGTTCCCGGTGAGGTCGAAGACATTCTCCAGCACTTTCAGGAACCGCATCTCCTCATAGGACACCACGCCGGTGGAGAGGATCTCATAAGGGGTCCGGTCCATATAGACCAGGCCGTACCGCTCCGTGCCCTTCTCCATCACCGTGCCGGGCAGCACTTTCAGGAAGCCCAGCTGCAGCATGTGGGGGCGCAGGCCGTAGACGTCATTGAAGGAACGGCCGAAGCTGGCCATGTCCTCCAGGGGCAGGCCGGCGATCAGGTCCATATGGATATGCATATTCCCCGCGGCCAGCAGCTCCTTCACGTTGGCGGCCAGTCTGTCCCAGTGGTCCTGGCGGCCGATGACCCGCAGCACCTCCGGATTGGTGGTCTGCACGCCGATCTCCAGCTGGAACCGGCCGGGAGGCACCGTCTTCAGGAAATCCAGCACCCGGGGGCTGAGGATATCCGCCTTGATCTCGAAATGGAAAGTGGCGTCGGTGTCCGCTGCCGCCAGATGCTCCATGATCGGCAGGAAATAGGACTCGTCCAGATTATAGGTCCGGTCCACGAATTTCAGCAGGGGCACCCCCGCCGCGATGAACCGGTCCAGGTCAGCCAGCACCAGGGGCAGACTGCGCCGCCGCACCTGGTGGGAGATACCGGAGAGGCAGTAGGCGCAGTGGAACGGGCAGCCCCGGGTGCACTCGTAGTAAGGGATCTTGTGGTCCGCCAGCACCTGCTCCAGGTCGGGGTACGGGAACGGCAGGATATCCAGGTCCTCCACCACGGTGGGCGCAACCGGGGCCGCGATGGATCCGTCGGCCCTGCGGCAGGCGATTCCGGGGATCTCCTTCTCCGGACAGTCAG
>CALAZX010000298.1 GCA_937926555.1 uncultured Negativicutes bacterium
CGTGGGCGCCCGGTTCACCTTCAACTGACGGGCGTGGCAGCTGTCTGGTTGAGGGGGATGAAAATCCTTGCGGCCGGATATCTCCTGACAGCAGATGATGAACAGGAAAATAAAGGATAGACAGAAGGAGGAAGCGGATATGCTTCCTCCCTTTTTTGCGCGTATTTCCGGGTTCAGGACGCTTTTTCGGCGGAAAACGGTGAAATACCGCGGGGAAACAGGAAATACTATCTGTTGTATTTTTGTGAAATGTAGTATAATTGTAACCATAACAATAGAGTATCGCTATGATATCAAAAAAAGAGAGCATACGGGATGCCGGGACGGGGTGCCTCTCCGGAAGGGGAGTTGTTCCGGCATTACCGCAAGAGGGTTTTTATCAGGGATAAGGAGTTGATTCTCATGAGGAAATCGGCAATGATCCTCGCAGGGCTTCTGGCCATGAGCAATATGGGCATGGCGGCGGAATGGACCTGGGAGACGGATACGGTGAACAACTGGACCACTGTGGTCACAGACGGCGTGATGGATTACAAGGACGGGGATGTGCTGGGTATCCACGGTTCGGACGCGGACTACGACCCCTCCATCTTCTCGGCGGCACAGGGCAAGGAGTCCAAAGTGGTGTCCCCGGGAATATTGCATCTGATTGTCCGCACGGATCCGGAAGCGGCCGGAAAGGCAAGCTGGGTCTACGGCGTCAACACGGTGAGCGAAATCACTGACAACCAGCCGAAGCAGACCACGAAGCAGGTTTTCGACACGGGACTGGATATCGACGTGGAATCCGTCCTCCATCATGACAACCGTCGCAAGGAGCTGGGAATGGGCATCCGTGCGGAAGCGGTGGGCTACAGCGACATGACTCCCGGCGACAACGCCCTGACGGAGCAGGTTTTCCTCAAGGATGTGTCGGTGAAGGTGCTGAACCAGACGGAGAAGACCACCAGCAGTGTGGGCAACGGCATCCTCTACGGTGTCTACGGACACTCCCAGGGCGGCGGCCGTGTGCATCAGACCTTCGGCGGCGACCTGACCATCAGCGGCTCTGTGGAGAGCAAAGGCCGGGGCATCACCGGACTCCGCCTGCTGGACAAGGGGGAGAACGGCGAAGGCAGCACCCTGGAACTGAAGGGTGACACCCGGATCCGGGTGAGCTCCCTGCAGGACGGGCCCGCAGCAGGCTTCACCGCGGACGCCTATGGCAGGCAGCTGGTGAGCACGGCGGAGGGAAAGGTTTTCCAGGTCTCCGTGAGACAGCACGGTATCGGCGAGAAAGCCCGGGCCGTGGTCCTCAACGCCGGACGGGAGTCCGAGGGGGGGCATAGGAGACCGTGACATGGACGGACAGCGGACTGGCCGTATCGGCGGCAAGACCACCATCGCCAGTGACGGCGAGAACTATTCCGTGGCCCTCACCGCCAACAGCAGGGCGGGCAAGCGAGCAGCATATCACTTTCGGTGACGATGTGGAGCTGAAAGCCTCTTCCGGCAGTCTTTCTGTCGGCATGATGGGGCTGGGGAAAAACTCCTCCTCCGATACCACTTTCAAGAAAAAACTGACCCTGGACGCCAAGTCCCAGGGTTATGCATACGGCATGTATATCACAAGCAATGTGGGCATGAAGAACCGCATGGTCATGGAAGGACCGGTGGCGGTGGACGTGCAGGCGGACCAGCGGAACGCCTATGGCGTGCGCAGCAATGTGCAGGGCAGCGACAACGAGCTTGTCTTCAAGGGCGGTCTGGACATCACCACCGTCTCCGGCAGCGCCGGCTCCATGCTGCTGAGCTCCGCTTCTGACGGCAAGGGCACGTCCCGTATCGTGGCCGACGGCGATATCAATCTGATCGGCAAGACGGATCTGTCCTGGCCCGCGCTGGCCACCGGCAAAGGGGCCGAGGTCCTGCTGAACACGGCAGGCGGCCATACCCTCAAGGGTAAGGGTATGGTGATGGCGTCGAAAGGCGGCAAGGTGGTCTGGAACATGGATATGGAAGGCTCCTTCCTCCATGGCGATGTGGGCGCTTCCGGCGGCGGCCAGGTGGAGCTCCGGGCCCTCCATGGGGACACCGGTTTCACCGGCATGGCGGACAACACCGCCGATGACCCGGGCCGGGTCGACATCACCCTGGAGGACACGGCGACCTGGCGGATGACAGGCACCTCCTCCGTGAACAACCTGAAAGTGGACCGCTCCGTCCTGGACATGTCCGGCGGCGCGCTGCGGAATCTGACCGTGGACAATCTGGAGGGGCAGGACGGTCTCATCCGGATGGACCTGGACATCACGAAGAACACGGAGAACAGCGACCGGATTTATGTGAAGGACACCTTCAGCGGCCGGCAGTACCTGGACCTGAACGAGATGTCTACCGGCAGGGCGGACGCCGCGAAAGGCACCGTGCTGGCCTCCGTGAAAAACAATCAGGGCACTTTCCTGGTGGACAACCGGGAGGGCATCCTGGAATGGAACAGATATATCCTGGACACGAAACCCACCGCCGAGCCCGGCGGACTCTATACCACGGACTGGTACATCAAGGACGTGGAGCATATGGGCCATACCACCAGTGTCCGCACCGCGGTGGCCTCCGGCGACCTGCTGTACCACAGCTGGCGTTCCGGCATGGACCGGCTCTCCCGGAGAATGGGGGACCTGCGGCTCCAGGGGGACGCCTCCCGGGGTCTGTGGGTGCGGATGAGAAACGACAAGATCAGCCATGACGGCGATTTCTCCTTCACCAACCGCTACAAGAGCTGGCAGATCGGCCATGACTGGCGCGACACCACGGTGACGGGCCGAAAGGCCTATGCCGGCGTGGCGTTCTCCTACGCCAAAGGCGACAGCCGCTATCTGAGAGGGGACGGTGACAACCGGGCCGCCACCCTGGGCATCTACCGGACGGAGCTCTCCGGGGACGGCCACTATCTGGACCTGGCTTTACAGCTGGGCGGACTGCGCGACGATTTCAACGCCGTGGACAGCCACGGACGGCCCGTCAGCGGCAAAGCCAGCCGCCGGGGCGTATCCGTCAGCGGCGAGTTCGGACAGAAGCTGCCGCTGGACAACGGCTGGTATGTGGAGCCCCAGGCGCAGCTGATGCTGGGCTACCTCCGCGGCGGGGACTACACGCTGAACAACGGCGGCCGGGTCCATGACAAGGGCGTCACCTCCGCGGTGGCCCGGACCGGCTTCCAGATCGGCAAGGACCTGGGAGGAAACGGCGTGGTCTACGCCAAGGCCGACCTGTTCCACGAGTTCGGCGGCGACACCGCCACCACCCTGTCCACGGACCGTGGTTCCGTCCGTCTGGACCGGAGCCATCACGACACCTGGTTCCAGTGGGGCCTGGGGGCTTCCCTCAAGGCCGACCGGAACAGCTCCCTCTACTTCGATGTGGAGAAGAGCGCCGGCGGATCCTTCCGCAGGGACTGGCAGTGGAACGTGGGCGCGCTGTTCACTTTCGGCTGACCGCTGACCGCAGAACAGCGGGAGGCCGGCCGCATCGCTATGGCAGTACGGCGGCCGGCACCATGACAGGTGACCGCGGAAAAACAAGGGCAAGTACAGATAAGCGATGACAGGAGGCCTCCGGGCATATGAAAAGCAGATTCCCACGTAAAAACGTGTTTTTGACAGAGCAGCCGCCGGAGTACTGGGAGGAGATGTCCTATATCCACGCCCTTCCCCGTGATGAGGAAAATTACCGGCTGGATGGCAGGGCCATCGACAGGGTCCGGGCGCTGGAGGATGTGGTCCTCCGGATCGGGACGCTGCCCGAGCCGGAGGAAGGCGTCCCCGGCATGTTCCGGGTGGAGTACAAGGGGGAGGAGTACGAATTCCACTTCTACTATTACCAGCGTGACCCGGCCTATATCCGGGAATACCAGAAGCATCTGTTCTCCCGGGCGGAGATGGAGCAGATCGGCCGGACCGGCATGGCGCTGACCAGCTATATGCGGTTCGGGAAGAACCTCCGGGACTCCTATATCCTGCAGCTGAAACTCCTGTCGGCGCTGCTGCCCGACGCGCTGGCCTTCGAGGACGAGAGCGCCGAGAAGCTCCTCAACAGCCGCTGGGTGAGCATGGCCATCGGGTCGCAGCTCCCCTGTGACTGGAGCGCGCTGTATGTGGTCCAGGCCATATCCAACGATGAGAACGACATCTGGCTCCATACCCATGGACTGTCCCGCTGCGGTCTGCCGGAGCTGGAGATCCTCCATGCCGACGTGAAGCTGCTGAGCCCCCTTTTCGGGGTGCTCTGCACCCTGGCGGACATGCTGCTGGAGGGCGGCGGTTACATGGAGGACAAGGACATGGCGCTGATCGGGCGGCTCTCCGGGGACAAATCCCTGGTGGTGCGGAAGATGAGCTGGACCAAGGGTGTCCTGTACTATCCGCCGGAGGTGCTGGGAACGGAGTCCTACCGGGAGGATACCCATAACGGACATTCCGAGATCATCTTCGCCCTGGACGAGGACGGGAATCCTTTCCCGCCGGACCGGCTGGGAGACCTGCTGGCGGAAAACCCCATCTTCTTCGTGGCGGACAGCGAGACGGAGCGGATGACCCGCCTGGCGGCGGAGCGGTTCGGTTATGTGCGGCGGATCGCGGCGCTGCCGGAATCGGCAGATCGGAAGAGCACACGTCTGAACTCCAGTCACAGTGGTCAATCCCGTA
>CALAZX010000299.1 GCA_937926555.1 uncultured Negativicutes bacterium
GTCCGGGAACGGATGAAGAACCACAAGTGCCTCACCCGTAACCCTGTCTGGATGGCCGCCAACAAGATCGGCTGGCTGGTGCTGGACTCGGTGCTGAAGGTGAAGGACAGGAAAGTGGACAGCGCGAAATGTGTGGGCTGCGGCACCTGCGCCTCGGTCTGCCCCGCGGACTGCATCACCATGGTGGACGGCCTGCCCCGGTTCGGGGAGGGCTGCCTCAGCTGCTTCGGCTGCGCCCAGTGGTGCCCCGCCGGAGCGGTGAGCCTGGGACGGCTGACACCCAATGACAGGACCCGCTACCATCATCCGGACATCACCCCGGAGGAGCTGGCGGAAGCCAACCGGAAATAAAAAATCACATGGAAGTATTTCTTTGCAACTTGTCACGTCCCCGGGCTGCCGGAGGACAGTGAAAAAGACACTAAGGAGGAAAAACACGTGTATAACCAGATTGACGAAGCTTTTCTTGCAGGACTGAGAGAGATTGTAGGGGCGGAGCACGTCTTTACTGACGAGGCCACTCTGGACCGTTACAAGACCGACGAGGAGTCGGATCCCGCCAAGTTCCACCTGCCTGACGCGGTGGTTGCTCCCGGCAACACCGAGGAAGTGGCGGCCATCGTGAGACTGGCCAACGAGGCCAATATCCCCGTCACCGTCCGTGCGGCCGGCACCAGCATCGCCTGCGGCGCCATCGCCGTATGCGGCGGACTGCTGCTCCTGATGGAGCGGATGAACCGGATCCTGGAGATCAACGCCGACGCCATGTACATGGTGGTTGAGGCGGGCGCTCTCACCAAGGAGATCCAGGAGGAAGCGCAGAAAGTCAATCTGCTGTACGCGGGCGACCCCTGCTCCGCCGACAGCTGCACCATCGGCGGCAATATCGCCACCAACGCGGGCGGCAATCGCGCCATCCGTTACGGCGTGACCCGCAACCAGATCTACGCCATCGAGGTGGTTACCCCCACCGGCAAGATCGTGAACCTGGGCGCCCGTCTGAAGAAGAGCTCCACCGGCTACTGCCTGGAGCAGCTGGTGATGGGCAGCGAGGGTACCCTGGGCATCATCACCAAGGCCACCCTGAAACTGCAGCCCCTGCCTCCGTACAAATTCGACATCCTGGCGGTGTTCGACGACATCGACAAGGCAGCCGAGATCGTGCCGAAGATCATCAAGGCGGGCATCAACCCCACCAGCATCGAGTTCATGGACAATGATTTCGTCCGCAGCACCAGCGAGTACTGCGAACTGCCTTCCGCGCCCCATAAAGAAGACGGCAACTACGTGCTGATCACCGTGGAGACCTTCAACGAGGACCAGCTGGACATGGCCATGGAGACCCTGGCCGAACTCTGCGAGGAGAACGGCGCCATCGACGTGCTGGAAGCCGACGAGCGCATCTGGAATATGCGCCGCAACTGCCAGGAATCCCTGCGCATGGTATCCCCGGTATCCATCACCGACGACATGGTGGTGCCCCAGGACAAAGTGGCGGAGAGCATCAAATACATGAAGCACCTCAGCGGCAAATACAGCTTCGACATCAGAGTCATCGCCCACGCCGGCGACGGCAACCTGCATGTGTGCATGTGCCGGAACGATCTGCCGGAGGATGTGTGGAACAGGGAAGTGGCCGATTTCCATAAAGAGGCCTACAAGCATATCTACGCCATCGGCGGCAGACTGTCCGGCGAGCACGGCATCGGCGCCAAGAAGCTCCCCGACATGGAGATCTACACGCCGGAGGCCGAGCTGGAGATGATGAAGGCCATCAAGAAGGCCCTGGACCCGAAAACCATCCTGAACCCGGGCAA
>CALAZX010000300.1 GCA_937926555.1 uncultured Negativicutes bacterium
ACCATGTATACACGGCAAAATATCACTTTGTGTTATTGCAAAATCAACGCAAATAACGTATAATGGATTTCATATCAAAAAACTGAGGAATCCTGGGCCCTGCGGGGCTTCTCATTCCGCAGCAAGGAAAATATGGTAGAATGGAGGAGTTTTATGGAACGCGGTACATTTTCATCACGGCTTGGTTTCATACTGGTATCGGCAGGTTGTGCGATCGGATTGGGGAACGTCTGGCGATTTCCGTTCATCGCGGGGAAGTATGGTGGCGCCACTTTCGTACTTATCTATCTTGTCTTTTTAGCCATCTTAGGCCTTCCCATCATGGTGGCCGAGTTCGCCGTGGGCCGTGCCAGTGTCCGCAGCGCCGCGAAATCGTTCGATGTGCTGGAGCCCAAGGGCAGCAAATGGCATCTCTACAAATACGGTGCCATCGCCGGCAACGTGCTTCTGATGATGTATTACACAACCATCTCCGGATGGATGATCTATTATCTGTATAAAATGGCCAGCGGAGGTTTCGCGGGACTGGACGCCCAGGGTGTGGGCGGTGTCCTGGGAGCCCTGGTCTCCGACCCTATGACCATGATCAGCTACATGGTGCTGGTTGTCCTGCTGGGCTTCGGTGTCTGCTATCTGGGTGTGGAGAACGGCGTGGAACGCATCACCAAAGTGATGATGTGCTGCCTGCTGGTGCTGATGATCGTACTTTCCATCAACTCCATCATGCTGCCGGGCAGCGAGGCGGGTCTGAAATACTATCTGATGCCCGACTTCGGAAAACTGGCACAGTACGGCGCCAAGGAAGTCATCTTCGCCGCCATGGGCCAGGCCTTCTTCACCCTGAGCCTGGGCATCGGCGCCCTGGCCATCTTCGGCTCCTATATCGGCAAGGAGAAACGCCTCACCGGTGAAGCCGGCTACATCATCTGCCTGGACACCTTCGTAGCGCTGATGTCCGGTCTGATCATCTTCCCGGCCTGCTTCAGCTTCGGCATCAACCCCGGCTCCGGTCCGAACCTGCTGTTCGTGACCCTGCCCAACGTCTTCAACTCCATGCCCGGCGGGCAGTTCTGGGGCGCGCTGTTCTTCCTGTTCATGACCTTCGCGGCCATGTCCACCGTCATCGCGGTGTTCGAGAACATCATCGCCTGCGTCACCGACCTCACCGGCTGGGACCGCAAGAAAGTCATCCGCAGAGCGGCAGTGGCCATCATCCTGCTGTCCCTGCCCTGTATCTTCGGCTTCAACATCTGGAGCGATTTCCAGCCCCTGGGCAAAGGCACCGGCGTGCTGGATCTGGAAGACTTCATCGTCAGCAACAACCTCCTGCCCCTGGGCAGCCTGGTATACCTGGCATTCTGCACCAGCCGCTATGGCTGGGGCTGGGACAACTTCATCAAAGAGGCCGATACCGGCCGTGGCGTGGCATTCCCGAAATGGATCCGCTTCTACGCCACCTATATCCTGCCTCTGATTGTCCTCTACATCTTCGTCACCGGTTACATTTCCATGTTTGGAAATCTTTAATCCGTATACAGAAGACACAAAACGGTCTGCGCCCCCGCAGGCCGTTTTTTATTGTAAAATTTTCCGTATATGTGACAGATTTTCACATTTAGGACACACACAGGAGTGGAAAATCGTGTATTATTAAAAAACTGAAATTCCATTGGCTGACAACCGTCATGTGATTTCATACCAAATAACCACAAGGAGTCAACTAATATGAAACAAAACACTGTATCCCGTCTGATTCTGTCCGCCGCCATGGTCCTGTCCGTGCTGGCAACCTCCGCCACAGCCGCCGCTGCGGACTTCTGGCACCACCCCGGCTACGACCTCCGGAAGGTGGACACCATCAACCTGGTACGTCTGGATGTGAAGAGCAAGGACCGTGGTCCCGGCAAGGTGAACAACTCCCCTGACGCGGCCATCGTCTCCTTCCACAATACCGAGGACATCCCCGGCGTGGTGACCTCCGCCCTGATGGCGGCCGCCGCGGACAAGAAGCTGATGTTCAACGAGGCCCTCCTGCCGGAAGGCCCTCTCCCCGCCCCCACCGCTTCTGAGGAGAACGCGGAGAAAGACAAGAAGGGCAAGATCGTCCCCCGCCAGCTGGACGCGGTTGTGACCGTGACCCTGCTGGGCTACCAGAAGACCGTGGTCCCCGCCCACAAGGAGACCCGCACCCGTGAGATCGAGGTGGAGACCAAGGACGAGAAAATGCCCCTGCCCGCAGGGTTCACCGGCCTCTCCAACGGCATCGCCAAAGGCTACGCCAGCTCCCACAGCACCACGGAGAGCAAGACCGTGAGCAACACCACCGGCAGCAGCACCACCCACACCGACCGTGACACCACCAGCACCACCAAGGTGAACCCCAACGGTTCCGTGACCACTTCCACCCACAGCTCCGGCACTACCACCACCCAGAGCAGCAGCACCACCACCTCCCGCACCGAGAGCCGCACCAAGACCTCCGGCCATGGCGCTTCCATCGGACTGGGCGGCGCGCTGGGCGACCTGGCGGGCCTGTTCGGAGGCCATTCCTCCGGCACCACCACCAGCCAGACCCGGAAGGTGAAGATCCCCGTGACCCAGACGGTGACGGTCCCCGAGGCCACCTACTACACCGCCTACCTGCAGATCCGTTACGACCTGTACGACCATGAGACCCACGCCCATGTGTTCAACAACATGGACCGCCGGGCCATCGCGGGCTACACCACTACGGAAGGCATGCTGAAACGCTCCACCAGGAACTTCGTGAGCAAAATGATGAAATCCAAGTGATCCCGTCCCATCCCCGCCGGCGGACCTCCCCTCCGGCACGGGGCGGCAACGCTTCGTGAGGGCAGAGGAGCACAGCGGAGAATAGAAACAGAACAGTGAAATCAGTCCGGCAGAACTATACGAAACGCTTCCCCCGTGGTAAGATAAAAGATATAGTTCCCACTGAATCAGAGCGGCGTTCCCGGGAACGCCGCTTTTCCTGTCATCCGGATAAATACGGACGCGGCCCCACAGCCTGACACCGGCCGCGAGAACACCGGATCCAAAAGACACCGGAGGCCGGATGCGTAAAACCGACGACCCGGCGGCACCGCCGGACATCACCACGACGAAAGGATGTGACAGCAGGCACCGCCTGCGCGACCATGAGCTTTGGACTGAAGAACCTGTTTACGAAGAAGAAAGAGATTCCCGCCATCCTCTCCCCCTACGGAGGGACCCTGATGGCCCTCGAGGAGACCCCCGACGAGGCGTTCTCCCAGAAGATGCTGGGAGAAGGCTTCAGCGTCGATCCCGACCGGGGCGAGGCTGTCTCCCCCTGTGACGGCACCGTCAGCTGCGTCTTCGACACCGGCCACGCCATCGGCATCACCGGCGAGGACGGCAACGAGTACCTGCTCCACGTTGGCATCGACACGGTGAACATGGGTGGCGAGGGCTTCGAGCCCCTGGTGAAAGAGGAGGAGAAAGTGAAAGCCGGACAGCCGGTGCTCCGTTTCGACCTGGACCTGGTGAAGGCCAAGGCCCCCTCCCCCGTCTGCGTGCTGGCCATCGGCAACAGCACGGAGAACGGCGTCCTGACCCTGGCGGAGAAGAGCGGCAGCCATATCCTGCCCGGCGCCAAGGCAGCCTACTACGACAGAAAAGATGAGGAAGCATGAACAGTAAACTGAAAGAGACCCTGGACCGCGCGGAACAGGGCCTGCTGACAAAAGAGGACCTGGTCTATCTGCTGGGCCTCACAGACGAGAATGACCTGGCGGCGCTCCACGCCGCCGCTTACGCCATGAAAGAGCGCTATATCGGCCGGGTGGACTACTACCGCGGCCTGGTGGAGTTCTCCAACCGCTGCATCAAGAACTGCCTCTACTGCGGCATCCGCCGTGACAACGACGAGGTGGAGCGGTTCTTCACCAATAAGGAGGACATCCTGGAGATGGCCCGCTGGTGCTACGAGAACGACTACGGTTCCTTCACCCTCCAGTCCGGGGAGCGGCAGGACGAGGCCTTCATCGCCTATGTGGAGGACATTCTCCGGGAGATCAAGAAGATCGGCGACGGCGCCCTGGGCGTCACCATCAGCCTGGGCGAGCAGACCGAGGATACCTACCGGCGCTGGTTCGAGGCCGGCGCCCACCGCTACCTGCTGCGGATCGAGAGCAGCAATCCGGACCTCTACGCCACCCTCCATCCCGACGACGGCCACCACAAATGGGAAGTCCGCCGTGACTGCCTGCTGGCCCTGCGCCGCTGCGGCTACCAGGTGGGCACCGGCGTGATGATCGGCCTGCCGGGGCAGACCCTGGAGGACCTGGCCGGGGACATCCAGTTCTACAAGGACATGGACATCGCCATGATCGGCATGGGCCCCTACGTGGTCCATCACGCCACCCCCTATCAAAAATTACAATACTTCTGCTCAATCGATTTAGGAAGTTTCTATCTCGAT
>CALAZX010000301.1 GCA_937926555.1 uncultured Negativicutes bacterium
GTTGTCCGTGAAGTCCACGCTGAGCTTGTAGCTCTTGGATGTATGGGAGGCGAACTCCGGCCCCTGCGGGTCGGCTTCCGGTCTGTCATGACGGAGGCCGCCGGAAAGCGTGACGCCTTTCATCACGTTCCAGTCATCCTGGATGAAATAGGAATCGTTTGTGTACCAATGGTAAACTTTCGGCGGGAAGCGCAGTCCCGGGACTCTTCTGCCAGGTTCGCCTTTCCGGTCATCCGCTTTCGACCGGTCAATGCCCGCTATGATGCTGTGTCTCCCGTCATGGAAACCGATCTGCTCCGTGAGCAGCGTGTATACGATATCCGCCCGGTTCCGCTCGTACTCGTCCCCACTGCCGGAGATCTGCACGTAACGGTCTCTGTCATGCACTTTCCGGTAAGTGAGGCTGTGGGACCAGTGGTCGGCGAAATCCGCCTCGTGCCGGAAAGTGATGCTGTGGTCACGGTTGCGGCCTTTATAGGCGTTGTGGTACAGGAAATCCTGTCCGCTGAAATCAGATTTCATCTCGTCATAGCTGATGCTGGCATTGTTGTTTTCCGCCAGGCTGTATGCCAGCTTCACACCGGTGCTCTCCGTGTGGCTGTGACCCGGCCAGATTTTCCCGTCGCCGTCCTTCATGTCGCCGGTCATCAGCTTGTTGTGATACGCCAGGTAGGAGAAACGGCCGTCCTCGCCGGCCCGCCCCATGGTGCTGAACTTGTGGCTCTCGTTGCCCTGCTGCCCCGTGGAGAGGTCGATGGAGGTGCGGGTTCCCGCGATCTTGCGGGTGACGATATTGATGACGCCACCTTTGGCACCGCTGCCGTACATGGTGGCCGCACTGCCTCTGAGCACCTCGATCCGCTCGATATTGTCCATATTGCTCAGCAGCGCGGCATAGAAATAGCCGCTGTTGCCGGCGCCACGGCAATCGCTGATGCGCACGCCGTCCACCAGGACCACGATGTCCTTGCTGCCGTTGATACGCACGCCGCTCAGGTTGGCGTTGAGCCCGTTGCCGTCGTAATTCAGGAACTGGACACCGGGCACGGTGCGGAGAGCCTCCTCCACATTGCTCATGTGCAGGTCCTCAATCTGCTGTCTGGACACGACGCTGATATCGGCTCTGGCGTCCACCAGTTTCTCCGGTGCGCGGCTGGCCGTCACAATCATCGGTGCCAGCTCGTACTCCGCCAGCAGATTCTCCTCCGCGGCTGCGGCACCTCCGGTGGCCATCGCCGCCAGACCTGCCATCACCGCCATGCTCATCAAATGTCTCTTGTTCATGAAAACTCCTCCTGACTTGAAAATAACCCTTGTTTTACGCGATGTCTTCTTGCACCACAACTAGCAATCAACCGGCCGGGAATCCCTCCCGGAACCCCGGACTGCCGTGAGAACAGCTGCCACAGACCGTCTCAGAACCGGTTCTCATCCGAAAAAGGCAATAAAAATAGCGACACGCCCGTGGATGTCTGTATATACCGTAAAAAGACATAGCCTTACTATGTCCCGGTATATAACCTGTCATCCAACTTGTTGTCGCAAGATTGAATTCCTTACAGTGGCACTCTGGCTCAGTTCATAAAAATATCATTCCTTGTGAAGGATTATCATGATATCTCTCCCCATACAGTTGCGAAACAGCTCCGGAGTCGCACCGGATTCCCCACATCCATATGCAATTTTGTCAGATTCCGTACCCGGAATCATCGGGTATCTTATACTAGATACTCTAACTATGATATGCCTATAGATTCCTACTAGTAATGCTTCTTTTTTAGTGACTTTGCAATTATAACATCTTTCCGGACGCCGGTCAAGAAATTCACCTGTTTTTTATAAAAAAATAGACCGGATTATCCGGTCTATCAATATCTCCTATCAGTTTTTCCATTGCGAAACCATCCGCAAAACCGTATTGCTCCGCTGTCCACACATCCCGCCAATGTTTTCATTCTCATCAGCGGCCGATGCCGGCCGCATTCCCCGACGGCATCCATTTTCCCATCGGGAAGCGCGTTTCCCTGCAGAGATGCACGGCTTGTCCTCATTCCGGTTTATAGCGGGAATTGATCACCTGCACGGTGATCTCGGTCAGCTCCCTGTCGCCGGAAAGCAGCCGCACCTTGCCCTCATGGACATGGTACTGGCCGATCTTGTCTTTGGGCCAGGTCAGCTCCAGGTTGAAGGGCATGGGCTTGTTCTTCCCCATCCCCCTGCCGGGCAGCAGCGGATCGCCGGGCTCCAGCAGTTTCCAGATCTTCTTCTTGCTCCCCTGGGACACCTGGG
>CALAZX010000302.1 GCA_937926555.1 uncultured Negativicutes bacterium
TAGTATAATAGAGCCAGGAAACCATATCAGAGAGGTAAATTATAAAAAGAGAGGGATGATCTGTCCATGAGATGAGCGGGCGGCCGGTGAGAGACCGCAAGAGAGCTGATGCGACGCAGATGACGGGGCCGGCGGAGAAGCCGGTAGACCGTGGATGACAGGAATGACAGACAAGCGGACAGGAGATGATGTTATGTTGAGGAAAACAGCGGTGGTGCTGGCAGGTCTGCTGGCCATGAGCAATATGGCCATGGCCGCCGACTGGGCCTGGGATTCACCTACTGTGAACAACTGGCGGGTAGTGCAGGCGGAAGGCACGCTGCAGTACCAGGACGGCGATGTGGTGGGCACCAACGGAAGCGACACCTTCCCTGAACCGGCGGCGATATCCCCGGAGAAGGGCGGCACGGCGGTGATCGCCTCTCCCGGCACACTGCATGTCATCGGGCGGCCCAGCCCGGATTCCGACGCGGGAGGCTCATCCTGGCCCAACTGGTCCTACGGCCTCTATATCTACAGCTCCGTCAGCACGGAGGTACAGGACGAGGTGACGGATGTGACCTTCGACACCGGGGTGGATGTGGATATGATCAGCGCCGGGCAGCAGCGGCCTGACGGCCGTCCCCTGAGCATCGGCATCACCGTATCCGCCCACGGCAGCGACGGGGTGGCCCCGGAGCATGCCAGCGAGACGCGGCTGACCATGAACAAAGACGTGAAAATCCATATGGTGAACCGGACGGAGAACTCCACTTCGAGCAGCGGGGACGGCGTCTCTGTCTACGGCATGAAAATCCAGTCTTTCAAAGAAGGCCGCAACAAAGTCCTTTTCAACGGTGACCTGGCGGTGACCGGCACGGTGGAGACGGAGAACAAGGCGATTGTGGGCATCAGTCTGCAGAACGACACGAAAAAAGACGACGCCGACCATGTCCGGTTCATGGGGAACGTGAATGTGGATGTGGAGTCGCTCCATGGCGGCGCGATCACGCCTTTCGACATGGTCAACGGCGGCACCATGAGGCTGGAGACGGCGGAAGGGAAGACGTTCAGCATCCGCGGGGTCCAGGCCGGAGGCAGCCAGTTCGTGACGGCAGCCAACTTCAGCTGCGGTGTCAAGGATGGCTCCAAGACTCTCACCGGCGACCAGAAAGTCCGCATCGGCGGCAAGGCTCATTTCGTCAGCGAAGGCGAGTTCTATATCAACGGACTGAATGTGCGGAGCAATTATGGCAGTGACCAGCAGGTGGAGATGGCGGATGACGTCTCCATCGACGTGAAGGCCCGGGACTGGGGTCTGGGATTCACCACTGACGGGAAAAACGCCAAATCCCGGGTGGACATGAAGAAGCGGCTCGATATCAATGTGGTGTCCGACAATTACGGATACGGCATATACAGCCGACCCGGTCAGGGGCAGGACGCTGAGATCCGGATTGAGGGACCTTCCCGGATCGCGGTGGAGTCGGGGGCCAAATTCGCCACCGGCGTGGAGAGCGCTGTCACAGGCGGCGGCAGCAACCTGATCCATTTCAAGGGCGGCCTGGAGACGGATGTGGCCTCCCGGGATGCCAACACCATGCTGCTGGACGCCAATACTGACGGCAGCGGCAGCAGTGTCATCCGGGTGGACGGGGACAGCCGTCTCATGGGGACCACGCCCAGGACCTGGATCGCCAATGTGGCCGGCCAGGGCGCTCTGGTGGATGTGAACTCCGGTGGCGGAGGCCGGGTGCAGGCCGACGGCATGATTTTCGTCAAGAACGGCGGGGCCACCTCCTGGAATCTGGATACCGCCAACTCCCTGCTTAAATCCAGCGTCACGGCGAAAAGCGGCGGCAAGGTGGATATCCGCGCCACCCGGGCGGACGCCGGCTTCGAGGGGCGGACGTCCATCGGCGACGACCAGGCCGGCAACGTGGCCGTGACCCTGGACAACGGCGGCTTCTGGCGGCTGACGGACCATTCCACCGTGAACAGCCTGTCCGTGGACCGGCAGGGACTGGTGGACATGACCCATGACAGCGGGTTCCAGGTGCTGGTGGCGGAGAACATCACCGGTGAGGACGGCATGTTCCGGATGGACATCGATGCCGGCAAAAACACGGACAACAGCGACCGGATCTATGTGCCCGGCACCTTCACCGGACAGCAGTATATCGACCTGAACGAGGTGGGGCACGGGAACCTGGACGGGGCGGAAGGCACTGTCCTGGCCACGGTGAACGACAACCAGGGTACCTTCCTGGCGAAAGACGGGGAGGGGACCCTCTACTGGAACCGGTATGACCTGGACAAGAAGGCCACCGCCGACACATCGGGCCTCTTCACTACGGACTGGTACCTGAAGAAAGCCAGCAAGACCGACAGGCCCACCACCAGCGTGACGGTGACCGGCAGCTCCGACGACCTGCTCTACCATACCTGGCGTTCCGATATGGACAAGCTGCTCCAGCGTGTGGGCGAGCTGCGGCAGCAGGCCGATGAGCCCAGAGGGCTGTGGGTACGGATGCGTGGGGACAAGATCCGCCGGAACGGCGACTTCTCCTTCACCCACCGGTATCAGACCTGGCAGATTGGCCATGACTGGCGTGATGTGAAAGTGACAGAGCGCGACGCCTATGCTGGCGTGGGGCTGACCTACAGCAAAGGCGACAGCGAGTACGCACGGGGCGGCGGCGACACCCGCAGCCTGTCCCTCGGCATCTACCGGACCGAGATCTCCCCTGACGGCCACTACCTGGACCTGGTGCTCCAGGGCGGACGGTTCAGTGACGATTTCACCGTGACGGACACACAGGGCAAAAAGATCAGCGGCAAGGACAGCCGCAAGGGCATCAGCCTCAGCGGCGAGTACGGCCAGAAGCACGGCATGGGACACCGCTGGTATGTGGAACCCCAGGCGCAGCTGCGGATCGGCTATCTGGGCAGCGGTGACTACACCCTGAGCAACGGGGCCCGTGTCCACAACAAGGGCGTCACCTCCGCCGTGGCCCGTGCCGGGTTCAACCTGGGCAAGGAGCTGGGGGAGAAAGGCATCCTCTACGCCAAGGCCAACGTGTTCCACGAGTTCGCCGGTGACACCGCCACCACCCTCCGGGAGGGCGGGGACAGAGTGCGCCGGGAGCGGAAGCACCACGACACCTGGTTCCAGTGGGGACTGGGCACCTCCTATGAGGTAGATGAGAACAGCTGCCTCTATTTCGATGTGGAGAAGAGCGCCGGCGGTTCCTTCCGGAGAGACTGGCAGTGGAACGTGGGCGCCCGGTTCACCTTCAACTGACGGGCGTGGCAGCTGTCTGGTTGAGGG
>CALAZX010000303.1 GCA_937926555.1 uncultured Negativicutes bacterium
ACTTTTGAAACTATAGAGTACCACAATGGCTTATGGTCAGAATTTGTACTCCATGCCGAACCGGAACACCCGTCCCAGATTGCCGTCGGCGAAGTTGCCGAAGTTCTGGTGGTTGCTGATGTTGTCCACGCCCAGATAGATTCTGGCGTCCTCAGCCACGTTGCGGGATGTCATGATATTGGCGATGGTGAAGTTCTTGTTGGTGTAGACACGTTTGCCCATGGCGCTGTTCTTCTTGTCATCCTCCAGATACTGGAAGTTGGACACGATGTCCAGACTGCAGTCCCAGGCGAACTTGTTCTGGGGACGGTAGGACAGGCCGAACACCACCTGGTGCCGAGCCCGGTCGGAGAGACGCGCCGTACCGGTATACTGGTAGGTCTTGCCGTCATAGGTGTCGCCGGTGGCGTCCAGATAGGTGTAACCCAGGTTCAGGGACAGATTCGGTGTGAACCGGTGGGTACCGTAAACCTCCACGCCTTTCAGAGTGGCGTTGGGGATGTTCTTGTAGGTCATCACGTAGTCCTTGGTGGCAGCCGTGCCCAGACCGGGATACAGTGCCGGATTGTCACTGGTGTACTTGCCGGTCCACCAGCTCTTGATCAGGTCTTTCACCTTGTTGTGGAAGTAGCCCACATGGACCGTGGTGTTCTCGCCGAAGTCTTTCTCCACGGCGATGTCGAAGTCCAGGGATTTCTCCGGTTTCAGATCCGGGTTGCCCTCGAAGAACTCGCCGGGGCCGCCGGGATTGTTGGGATACATCTCCCAGAAGTGGTACAGCTCGTTCACCGTGGGGGTCTTGTAGCCCTGGCCCACAACGCCTTTCAAGCGCAGGCTGTCGGTCACGTTGTAAGTGGTGGCCAGACGGGAGGTCACCTTGCTGCTGAACTCATCGCTCCAGTCATAACGGATGGAGGGAATGAGCAGCCACTTCTCACTGGGTGCGTACTCGTCCTGCACATAGGCCGCCGCATAGTTGATGGTGGCCTTGTCCTCGGCATCGCTGACATGGCTTCCCACCAGTTTGGTGCCCTGTTTCTTGATACGGGTACCCTCGCTCTTGTCCTGGCGGTACTCGAAACCGGCCGTCATCAGGTTCAGCGGGTCGGCATTCCAGGAATCTCTGCCCTCGAACACCGTGATGTCGCGTTTCACCGTGTCATGCTTCGGTCTGCTGGTCTTCGGTTTGCCCATGGCTCCCGGACCGGGTTTGCCGTTCATGTAGATCTGGGAGATGGTCACGTTGGAATAGTCTTTATCGTAAGCGGACCGGTACACACGGAGCATCCAGTCCTGGTTCTCGTCCTTGCCGGTGTAGGTCAGGCCGAAATCCGTACGTTTGTTGTCGTTGTAGATGGTCTTTGTGGCGTGGCGCTCCACAGCAGGCATTCCCCCGCCGCCAGGCATACCGCCACCACCACCGGGCATACCGCCACCGGAGCCGCTGCCACCACCGGGCATACCGCCGCCGGAACCACTGCCGCCACCGGGCATTCCACCACCGGAACCACTGCCACCACCGGGCATTCCGCCGCCGGAACCACTGCCGCCGCCAGTCATGCTACCGGGCATGCCACTGCCGGAACCGCCGCCCATCATACCGGAGGGCATTCCACTGGAGGAACCCATGCCGGAAGGAGCTGCGGACATTCTGCCCATCATGCCGGAAGGCATACCGGAACCGCCACCTGTCATACCACCGGGCATGCCGCTTCCGGAACCGCCGCCAGTCATACCGCCGGGCATTCCACTGCCGGAGCTGCTGCCACCACCGGGCATTCCGCTACCGGAGCCACCAGGACGACCGCCGGTCATCTTGGTGATATCGGTGTTGGTCTTCTCATTTTTCTCCTTGATACGGCTGAAATCGGCGGTGAGCCGGTTGCCGTTCTCAAATTCGTAACCCAGGGTCAGGGAGACCGGAGTCTCTTTCCCGTAGAAGTTCATGCTGTCGCCGCTTCCCTCGGGGTCCATATAGGGTCTGTTATGGTTCAGGCCGGCGTTGATCTTGTAGAACACGTTGTCCGCCTTGCCCTGCATATAGAC
>CALAZX010000304.1 GCA_937926555.1 uncultured Negativicutes bacterium
TCCCGTTGTCACTTTCGACGGTGTGGACAAGGACGGCGCCAATGGCGTCATCAACGTGAGCTGGACAAATACCGGCATCACCACCGAGAACGGCGCAACGCTGACATTGCGGCTGGATCCGGCGGAGAACGCCGACACCAACAGCTATACCGGTATCTATGCCGAGAACACCAATGATGTCAATGCTTACGGCGATCCCCCGCTGGAGAACATCGCAAGCTACAGCAACACCATTTCGGCACCGCTGGATATCCAGGTGACCAACACGACGGCTTTCCCCGATTTCCTGGCGGCGGAATCCGGCGCGACGGTCTATGCCTTCGGCCTCAGCGGTGAGAAGTCCACCCATGTGGACCAGACACTGGTACTGGAGAAAGATGTGAACATCACCCTGCTGAACCGGCTTGAACCGAAAGTCGTGGATCTGATGAAAAGTGACGGCACGGGATACAATCTGCTGTCGCTGGACAATACCGGCGTGGCCCTGCAGGTCAAGGGGGACACCACGGTGAACGGCACTTCGGAGACGGACCACGGCAGCATGTCGGGTATGCAGCTGCGGTCCAGGAACGGGGGCGCCGCCACCGCCGATTTCGGGAAAAACGTGACTTTCAACACCCGGACGAAGAAAGAGGCCGCCAGAGGCATCGAGGTGGATGTGGCGGAAAACTCCAGCGGCTCGGTGACTGTAGGAGGGAATCTCAGCATCACCGCCAAGAGCGAAGCCGGATCCGCTTACGGCATCTCCCAGCGGATCGGGCCTGAGATCAGACTGGCCAGTGAAGATGGCACGCCAGTGGACTCCTCCCACACCACTTTCACCGTCCAGGGAGATACCCTGGTGGATGTATCTGCCGACAAACCCATCGAGGGCCCCGTGCCGGAAGGCGGGACCGATTCATCCAATCCGAAAGGTGTTCTGAGCGAGGCGGCCAACGGGGCAATCACCGACACCACTTTCCAGGGGAAACTGACTGTCCGGGCGCAAGGCCCCAAGCTGGCGGAAGGTATCCATGCGCTGGCTTACTCGGGCACCGTGAACATCACAGCCAACGGCCAGGTGGACGTTCTGGCCAGAGGGTCTGAGGAAATCACGGATGACAGCACCATCGGTCTCTGGACACTGGCCAGGGGAACAGGCAAGTCCACTGTGCAGCTGAACAAAGGCGCCGATATCGTCGCCACCAACAGGGCGGTCTCCGTGACCAGCCGAAAGAACGGCGAAGCGGTGTCGGCACCGGGGGATCCGGCTGTGGCCACGGCGACCATACAGGGCGGACCGGTGCATCTGGTCTCCCTGAAAGCGCCGGAGGCTGACGGTACCCAGGACATCATGTCCGGCGCGATCTATGTGATGGGGGCCAACGCCACCGCCAATGTGAACATGGATGGCGGACACCCCGTCACGGTGGTGGGTGATGTGAAGAGCGCTTTCCACGGGCTGGTGAACCTGAAGCTGGATACGGAGGATTCCTCCCTGGACAGCAATCTGCTGGCCTATAGCGGCTCCATCCAGAATGTCACCGTGGAGAAGGGTACTTTCATGGGCAGCACCTATGACAGCAGCGCCCTGAACGATCCGGAAAAGGCAGCCACTGTCAACCTGACTCTGAAGGATGCCATCTGGAACGTGCGCAGCTCCTCCATGAACCGCAACCTGGCGGCGGAGCATTCAGTGGTGAACTTGGCTTCCGCCACGGGTGGCGGCAACGGGGACGAGTACCAGACGCTCCGGGTGGTGAACCTCACCGGCGACCGGAACGGCTTCCTCATGGACATGGACCCCACGAAGAACAAGGAGAACTCCGACCGAATCCTGGTGTCCGGCGATTTCACCGGTGAGCATATCATCGGCCTGCGCCTGACGGAGGACGGGGATGTGAGCCCCGCACAGGGCACGGTGCTGGCGAAAGTGAAGAACAACAGCGGCACCTTCAAGGTGAGGGACCAGGAAGCCCCGCTGGTGTGGAAGCATTTCGAGCTGGGCACGAAAGCGGCGGAGAATGACGAGGCCGCTCCGGACCTCTATTCCACCGACTGGTACCTGAAGACCGCCCGGCTGGAAGATCCCACGGTACGTCCCACCACCATTGTCAGCACGCTGCAGACGGCCCATGCCATGACCTACGGCACCTGGCGGGAGGAGGCGGGGAACTCCATGCTGCAGCAGCGGCTGGGGAATCTCCACGCCATGGAGGGGACCGATGACGGCCTCTGGTTCCGCACGGAACACGGCAAGGACCGGAACAGCGGCGTCTTCTCCTACGACAACACCACCCACCGGTACCAGCTGGGTTACGACCATCCCGCGGAGGTTGACGGCGGCCGCCGTTACAGCGGTCTGGCTGTCAGCTGGAGCAAAGGGGACGGCAGCTACGCCTACGGCAGCGGCGAACTGAAAGGCGCCGGGCTGAGCCTCTACACCACCACGGTGAAAGAAGACGGCAGCTACCTTGACACCATCCTGGACGTAGGCCGGTACAAGACGGACCTGAAAGGCCGGACCGGGGAGGGGGACATCTTCACCGGCTCCACCAAGGCGGGCACCATCTCCCTCAGCGGCGAATATGGCAAGAAGATCGCCATGGACAGAGGCCTGTACTTCGAGCCCCAGGCACAGATGGTCCTGGGCATGATGCAGGGCAACGACTACACCACCTCCAACGGCATCAGCGTGGACAACAAGCGGATGTTCTCCGCCATCGGCCGTATCGGCTTCAATGTGGGCCAGGACCTGCCCGGCGACGGCAAAGGCCGGATCTACGCCAAGGTCAACGTGCTCCACGAGTTCGCCGGCAGCTACGACAACACGTTCTCCCTGGCCGGGCAGTCCGTGAAAGCGGAAAGCGACTACCGGGGCACCTGGCTGCGCTACGGCGTGGGCATGAACTGGAACCCCCCCACCGCCAGCCAGCTCCATCTGGACCTGGAGCGGACCTCCGGCGGCGACTTCACCCGGAAATGGCAGTGGAACGCCGGCATGAACTGGCGCTTCTGACAAGACAGGAGGCGGCGCGCGCCGGGCTGACGGTTCCGGACGTCACCGGCGGCCTGCCGCCTCAATACCGGGAATCCGCAGCCCCATCATCTGCGGCCCGGAACTCCGATCAACACTCTGAGACTGAAACAAGACCTTTACTCAAAGCTCCTGCGCAGGACGCACGGCGGATAAAGTGCGGGAGCATGCGACAGAAACAAAACAGACAATACATCAGACAACACTCCTACCCTGAGACACTCAACATCTCAACCTCTTTCGGGACCGGTTTATCCGGTCCCTTTTTTTATGTGAATATGGTATAATCAAAAATGGCTGAAAATTTAAAATTTTATATGGGATGAAGATATGGAAACGGAGTGATGGTATGCTGACTATTGATGCGTATATAAAAAAGCGCAAAAAAGAGGATCGGTTGAATGAGTTTTCGTTTGAACAGAAATCCCAAAATATCCAAAAATGTGTAGAGTATATTTTCACATATTTCAACGAGTATCTGAATCTCAGAGAGGATAATGAGAAGCAGATACAGTTGGACGGAAAGGTGAAAAAATATAAAACCAGGCTTAAAAAATCCGTATACAGCAGTGAATGTGTGGAATGGGCGGTAGAGAACTACAGGGAGAACAGGAAAAAAATTGATAACTATATAAAGAAACGGATTAAAGAGCGTCCGGACTTTTATTTCTGCAATGAAGAGCATGAGCTCCAGGCTTTTTCGAATGAGTGCCGCTTATTATGGATGAATGAGTTGACTTTCCTGCGGGAAACTGATGAGATGCTGTTCCGTTTTCTGAAAGAACATTATCTGCTTGAGAGCGAAGCGGGGCTGAGTTATGACATTATCGACAGGGCAGTCGGCCCGGGAATCATACAGGACTGGATCTCCGAGACGTGGGAAAAATATAAAATCAGCATACCCGCATTTTGCGACAGCTGGAGAGACATGTTCTTTCTGGACCATACGTTATGGCCCGTCAGTCATAGAATAGAGACAACAGCGTTTTCAGAGGAAAGACCGTATGCGTATAATTACAGGCAATCGAAAAATGTGTTTAATATTGACGAGATATATCAAAAGTTTTCCTATAAGCCATTTTTAAAGAATCACAAAGAGGAACTAGAGATAGTTTTAATGGCATATTGGTGTATTTGCATTATGGGCGATCATGAATACTTGTTAGAGTATATGCCGGCTAAATTTGAAGAAATCAAAAACAGAGATAAAGAACAGTAATGTTTTATGGCCTCAGTTTATGTTCAGACATAGACTGGGGTTTTTATTTTACCTGCATTTAAAGTTCACTTCATATGGATTTAACAATCCCCCTGTATACTGACCTTAGAGCCTGGAAACACAAGGCGGACATCATTTGCGGCCGCCGTATCGGGAGTCAGCGGGGAATCGGCGCATACCGGCAGAAGGCGGGACCGCCGCGTACAGACCGGATGGACTGATCCGACCTCCACTGCATCCCGATACGGACAGCCGCTCATAACAAAAAAGGAGAGATGACAGATGAAATTCGGTAAATTAGGTGTGGTACTCTGTGCGGCGGCAATCGCAATCGGTGCACTGGCAGGATGTGGCGGCGGTGCCGACGGCGGCGCGAAAACCGCGGCAGGCAAAGACGGCGGCACGGTCCTGGCGGTAGGCAGCTCCGCGCTGCAGCCCCTGGCACAGCAGGCGGCCAAAGACTACATGAGCAAGAACAGCGGCGTGAAGATCACGGTCCAGGGCGGCGGCTCCGGCACCGGCCTGAGCCAGATCGCGGCGGGTTCCGTGCAGATCGGCAACTCCGATGTCTTCGCGGAAGCCAAGAAGATCGACGCCAAGGACCTGGTGGACAACAAGGTGGCCGTTGTGGGCATGGGCCCCGTGGTGAACAAGGACGTGAAGGTTGACAGCGTCAGCCAGAAAGACCTGATCGGCATCTTCACCGGGAAGATCACCAACTGGAAGGAAGTCGGCGGCCAGGACCTGCCCATCGTGGTCATCAATCGCGCTGAGGGTTCCGGCACCCGGGCCACTTTCGAAGAGTTCGGCCTGAAGAAGAACAAAGCCATGAAAGCACAGGAACAGGACAACTCCGGCGCAGTGGAGAAGATCGTCAGCTCCACCACCGCCGCCATCAGCTACCTGGCCTTCTCCTACTACAACGACAAGACCAAAGCCCTGAAGGTTGACGGCGTGGCCCCCACCTCCGAGAATGTGGCAACCAACAGCTGGAAGATCTGGTCCTACGAGCATATGTACACCCGGAAGAACGCGGACAAGAACACCACGGACTTCATCAAATACATCATGAGCGATGATGTGCAGAAGAACCTGGTCCCCAAACTGGGCTACATCCCCGTGAACATCATGAAGTACCAGCGCGACGCCCAGGGAGCCATCTCTCCTGTGAAATAAGATGACCATGGACAAGCGGAACTCATCTGTGAAAGTGAGCGGCAAAAGCGGACTGGAGCTCAAGGGCAAATACCTGAGCCTGGTCTGCACCCTGGTGCTGCTGGCGGTGGTGGCCTCCATCATCTGCATGGTGACACTGAAGGGGCTGGCCACTTTCACGGTGAATCACATAAACCCCTTTGAGTTTTTCTTCGGGACGGACTGGTCGCCCGGCAGCAACGGACCGGACGGCCGGCCACTGGTGGGGGCGTTCCCGATGATCTTCGGATCCTTTGTCACCACCGTATTCTCAACC
>CALAZX010000305.1 GCA_937926555.1 uncultured Negativicutes bacterium
CCCCATCACCTATCAGGTGCTGAAGACGGGACGGACACTGACCTTCTCCGGCGACCACGGCTGCGGCAATCCGGACTGTCCCCTGGCCTACGGCGTGGTGGTCCCCCTCACCGTGAAGAACCGGCCGGTGGGCACCATCCGTATCTACCAGACAGGCAAGCAGGGCTTCAGCCCGGTGGCGGTGGAGATGGCGGAAGGCATGGCACGGCTGCTGTCCACCCAGATCGAGCTGGCGGACTACGAGCAGCAGCAGGCCCTCCGGGAACAGGCGGAGTTCAAGGCCCTCCAGTCCCAGATCAATCCCCACTTCCTCTTCAACACCCTGTCCATCATCATCTCCTTCTGCCGGACGGATCCCGCCACGGCACGGGAGCTTCTGATCAATCTGTCGGACATGCTCCATTTCAACTTCGCCCATCATGAGGCGGTGATTCCCCTGGAGGACGAGTACGCCAATGTCATGTCCTACCTCAATATCGTCAAGGCCCGTTTCGGCAGCCGCCTCACCATCGACAACCGGGTGGACCCGGACCTCTGCGACTGCCTGCTGCCGGCCTTCACCCTGCAGCCCCTGGTGGAGAACGCCATCACCCACGGACTCTTCCCCAAGACCAGCAACTGCATCCTGAACATCGACATCTATCCGGACCCCGAGGCCGGGCAGATGGTCATCAAGATCATCGACAACGGTGTGGGCATGAGCCGTGAGAAATGCCTCATGCTCTCCCGGATGAAATCCAAAGGCATCGGCGTGGCCAACGTGCTGAAACGGCTCCGGGGCCTGTACAAGGAACGGAGCTCCTTCAACATCGACAGCCGGGAAGGTTCCGGCACCACATTCACACTGCGTATCCCCATGGAAAGAAAGGAGATCTGAGGATGAGAATAAAGACCATTATTGTGGACGACGAGATGCCCCTCTGCAACGAACTGGAATATCTGCTCCAGAGCTTCCCCGATTTCCAGGTGACGGGCAAATTCGACCAGCCCCGGGAGGCTCTCCAGTACATCGCCCAGGAGCGGCCGGACCTGGTCTTCCTGGATATCAAGATGCCCGGGATGACCGGCCTGGAGTTCGCGGCCTGCATCAGCGAGATGGACCTGTCCCCGCTGCTTGTCTTCGTCACCGCTTACGAGAGCTACGCCCTGGACGCCTTCACCACGCCGGCGGTGGGCTATATCACCAAGCCCATCTCCCCCATCGCCCTGAGCAAGACCCTCTCCAAAGTGAAGAAACTCCTCTCCCGGGATACCCATGAACAGGATTCCGCCTCCTGCGGCAAGATTACACTGTCCCGGGACGGGAAGATGTACCCGGTGTCCAAGGATGACATCGTCATGGCCTACACCCGGAACAAGGAGGTCATGGTGCGGCTGGAGGACGGGGACTACTACAGTCCGGTGACCCTCCAGGAGATGGCGGACTCCCTGGACACCTCCCGTTTCATGCAGATCCACCGACAGTACATTGTGAACCTGGACCATGTGTCCCAGGTGATCCCCTGGTTCAACGGAGCCTACATGCTCCAGATGAAGGGCTTCCCCGAGGAGAAGATCCCCGTGAGCCGGAACCACATCCAGGAAGTGAAAGCCCGGCTGGGCTTCAAGTAACGGACAGAAAGCAGGAGCGGCATACCAACCCTTTGCACGTAAGGTTATTGGTACG
>CALAZX010000306.1 GCA_937926555.1 uncultured Negativicutes bacterium
ACCGTACCGTCACCGCCGTGTTCTTCGGCGGCGGCACCCCCTCGGTGCTTTCCGGGGACCAGGTGCGGCGGATCATGGACGCTGTCCGTGACACCAGAGCCCTGGCGCCGGACTGCGAGGTGACTTTCGAGAGCAGCATCTACGACATGGATGACCGGAAGTTCGCAGCCTGCCTGGACGCGGGAATCAACCGGTTCAGCTTCGGGGTGCAGACCTTCGGCACGGAGGAGCGCCGGGCCCTGGGCCGTCCGGACACCCGGGAGCAGGTGGAGGAGCGGCTGCGTTTCTTCGCCGCTTCCGGCGCCCGGATCATCATGGACCTGATCTACGGTCTGCCCGGACAGACAGCGGAGATGTTGGCGGAGGACATCCGTACCGGGATCTCCTGCGGCATCGCGGGGATGGACCTGTACAAACTGCAGATCCTCCCCAACTCCCCTCTGGCGAAAGCCATCGCCGAGGGGCGGACGGAATGCGACCGCAGCGACGGGCATCTCCAGGCACTGTACCTCTCCGCGGCGGCGCTGCTGGAGAAGAAAGGCTGCCGGCGGCTCAGTGTCTGCCACAGGGCGGTCCGGGAGGATGAGGAGAGCCGCTACAACACCGTGGTGAAGAACGGCACGGACCTGGTGGCGGCAGGCGCGTTCTGCGGCGGCCGGATGGGCCGCTACTCCTACATGAAGATGCCGGCGGTGCCCCGCTATATCCAGCTGGCGGAGCAGGGAAACTGGCCGGTGATGGGGTTGCGGCGGCAGAGCTGCGACTACCTGCTGCTGGAGACGGTGAACGGGCAGATGGACACAGGCCTGCTGGACTTCACCCGCTGGCCCTCGGAGCAGGAGCTTCCCTGGGAGATGCTCCTGGCGCCGCTGCTCAACTGGTGGACCTCCCTGGGTCTGCTGGAGCGGCAGGGGGAATGCCTGCGGCTGACGGACCGGGGCGCCTATTACAGCCGGGCCATGAACCGGGTGCTGCTCTGCGCCCTGGAGTACATGCTCTACGGCGAGCCCACGGTGGCGGAGCTGGAGCAGGAGAAGAACGTGGGCGACATGATGAAGAACCTGCGGTGACAGGATTCCGCCTGTTCCCATGGCATGCCGGAACGGGCAGCCGGAACAGGTGCGGAAGACCGGGATTCTGAATGGCACCGCGATACGGATATGGGATGAGAGGATGACGACATGAAAGATTTTCTGATTGTGTATTCCAGCAAGACCGGCAACACGGAGAAAGTGGCGAAGGCCATGGCGGCCGCACTGCCGGAACGCTGCGACCTGGTGAAAGCGGAGGATTTCAGCGGCGGGGAAGGCTACAAAGTGGTCTTCGCCGGCTACTGGGTGGATAAGGGACAGCCGGACGCACTGGCGCAGAAGGTGCTGGGGAGCCTGACGGACAGCCGGGTGGTGCTTTTCCAGACCCTGGGAGCCGTGCCGGACTCCGAGCATGGCGTGGTTTCCTTCGCCAACGCGGGGAAATTCCTGAATGCCTCCAATCGGGTGATGGGCACTCTGTCCATCCGGGGCGCCATCGACCCGAAACTGATCGAATGGATGCGGAAGATGCCGGCAGGCAGCCCCCACGCTCCCTCTCCGGCCAGCGAGAAGCGCTGGGCCGAGGCCAGCACCCATCCGGATGAGGCTGATTTGGAGAAAGCCGGGAAATATATGACGGATTTCGCCGCTTTCTATGACCGGATGAAAGCCTTCTTTAAGTGATGGGAACGCATTGAGCGGGATGGGATG
>CALAZX010000307.1 GCA_937926555.1 uncultured Negativicutes bacterium
TTTCTCATGTTTTCTCCTCCTCAGGCTTGGACAGCCTAGTCAGTTTGTATACATGTTATATTTTATCACATTTCCCCGATTTATGCCAGTATCCCCACCTTTTTTCACTGCTTTTCCACAATATAAAAATCAAAAAACAAATAAAAAAAGGAATTCCGCCGGAACGGAATTCCTTCTTGGTTCAGAGACGCGATGCGTAACTTGGAAATCTAAATTAGAAAGTTACGGACAGTTCGCTCCACAGGGTGTGGTTCTTCTCGTCGCTGTTCTCTTTGTTTTTCAGATCGTAGTAAGCAACGGTAGCTACCATGTTCTTGGCAACAGTTACAGCGCCTTCTACTTTGTAGCCTTTGAAACCGGTCTCAGCGAATGCGGTCCAGTCGCCGTCCATGGTGTGAGCTACAGCGGTGCCTACGCCCTGGTCGTAGTATTTAGCTTCCAGGCCCCAAGAACCAACTTTGGCAGCCTCAGCGCCCTTAACGGTACCGGTTACAACGAAGCCGTCGTGGTCCAGTTCGCCAGCGTCAATGTTGGAGTGCAGGTACATAGCACCCAGAGAAGCTTCGCCGAAATCGTAGGTCATACCTGCGTTCCAGATGTTCAGCTCGCCATCAGCTACACGGCCAAGTTTTTTGCCGCTCTCGTTATCGTATTTGGATGCTCTGTCGAAACGATCATAGCCGGCAGCGATGTTCAATTTGCCCAGATCGGTGGACAGGTTAGCGCCATAAGCTCTGTCGAACTTCCCGTATTCGGTGTCATTAATTTCAATTGCATCCATGCCGGAAGGTTTGCCGTAGTAAGCGCCAACTTTCACTTTGGAGCCGTAGGTGGCGGTGATGCCGTCAAAGTTGGCATCGTACACGTTACCGTCAGCCAGGAAGTGGGAGAAGGTGCCTGCGGTCACATCCATGCCACCCAGACGGCCTTCCAGGTATGCACGTTTGAAGGATACTTTCTCGTTGCCTTCGTTGTCCACCAGGTCCTGGGTGTTCTGGATCATACCAACGTATTTCCAGTTCTTGTTCACGTCGCCATTGAAGAACAGACGGCTACGCAGATCGTTGGTACGGCTCTTCTGACCGCCAACGGCTTTGTCGTTTTTCAGGCTGTAACGCAGCTGGCCGGTGATTTTCACGTTGTCGGATTTCTTTTCCAGAGCGGCAACACGAACACCCAGTGCGTCCAGCTCGTCAGCGAACTCAGCAGCCAGACGGTCAACGTTGGCGCCTTTTGCCATAGCTTTCGCTACGATCTGAGCCATCTCGTAACGGGTCATCAGACGGTCGCCGCGGAAGGTGCCGTCGGGATAGCCGTCAACCACGCCAGCAGCAGCCAGTTTCGCTACGCTGTCGTATGCCCAATGACCTGCCGGTACATCGGAGAACGGGTTTGCTGCATGGGCGGATACGGTGATGCCCAGTGCCATTGCCATTGCCAGTACTAAAGATTTTTTCATGTTTGTTTCCTCCTCAGGAATTTTTTTATGACGCCTGTCTTCCACCGCGGCGCATGCCTGAGGACCATTGCCGCGAGTTACCTTGTTTCCTCTGGCGGTTCTCTGTCATTTTCACCACATGTATCTGACAGTGTCATTGGTATTATTATACAGGAGGCACCCCTGCCTTGACAAGGGGGAAAAGTGTATACTTTGTCACATCCCTCGTGAAAAGACCGTTTCCGGGCGCTTGCCGCCGCTGCATGGATCCGCTTTCCGGAAAATGCCGCTGCCCGCCGGGTCAATGGCGTTGAGCCGCTTTCCAGCACCATAAAAAAATACGGCCTCCCGGAACAGGACGCCGCTTTTGTGAACTTTTTGTGAAACGCCATTCCGGCACCTTTTTCATGAGAATCCGGAGAGATGTCAAGAAATTCCACTATACCGCGAATCAGAAGGTGAACACCATCTGGCTCCATACGGTCTTGGCTTTCTTGTCCTTGTTCTC
>CALAZX010000308.1 GCA_937926555.1 uncultured Negativicutes bacterium
GCTCCGGACTTCTCTCGTTTTTGTATGCCGTTACCGTCTGGCTGGGAATCCTGATCGGCTTCCGGTCTCCGGTTCCGGATCTATGGGTCACGGCGGGCTCTCCTTCAGGGAAAGGCCGCCGCAGCTTTCTTTCTCAATGCGCTGTATCCATACTTCCGACGTTGTGGAAGTGGATGTTTCCGCCAAGCGGGAATGGTATTCCGCATGCTGGCCGGAAACTCTCATACGGCGTTTATCTGCCGGTGAGTCTGGCAGCGCGGGCGTCCGCCTCGGCGTACACTTTCTCCACGTCGATGAATTTCGGCACTTTCTTCTCCATGACCACCTTGCCGTTCACCAGCACGGTGTCGGCGTCGTTGGCGCTGGCCGCGTAGACCAGCAGGGAGAGTCTGTCGTGACGGGGATACCAGTAGGGGTTGTCCATGCTGTACAGCACGATATCCGCCAGGCAGCCTTCCTCCAGTCGGCCCAGGTTGTCGTAGCCGATGCACTTGGCGCCTTCCACGGTAGCCATGTCCCAGGCTTTCCGTGCGGGGATGCACAGGGGGTCATAGGTCACGCCTTTATGCAGCATGGCCGCCAGGCGGGCTTCCTCCAGCATGTCCAGGTTGTTGTTGCTGGTGGCGCCGTCGGTGCCCAGGCCCACCGTCACGCCGGCCGCCTGCATTTTCGCCACGGGGGCGATGCCGCTGGCCAGTTTCAGGTTGCTCTGGGGGTTGTGGGCCACTCTGGCCTTCTTCTCGGCCATGAGGGCGATCTCCTCGTCGGTCACCCATACGGCGTGGGCGATCAGGGCGCCCCGGTCCAGGATGCCCAGGCTGTCCGCATAGGCGATGGGGCTCTTGCCGTAGTTGTTGATGCAGTCTTTCACTTCCTGCCGGGTCTCCGCCAGGTGCATATGCAGTCCGCAGCCCAGTTTCTCGGAGGCTTTCACCAGGAGTTTCAGGTAATCCGTGCTGCAGGTGTAGGGAGCGTGGGGCCCTAACATGACGCTGATGCGCCCTTCCCCCTTGCCGTTCCAGTCACGGTACAGCTGGACGTTCTCCGCCAGCCGCTCGTCGTTCTCGTCAGCTTTGTCGCCGGTGAGGCCGCGGGTCAGGAGGGCACGGATGCCGGTCTCCTCCACCGCACGGGCGGTCTCGTCCATGAAGAAGTACATGTCGGCGAAAGCGGTGGTGCCGCTTTTCAGCATCTCCAGGATGCCCAGCTGGGTGCCCCAGTAGCAGTCGCCGTCCTTCAGTCCGGCTTCCGCGGGCCACACTTTGTTCTGGAGCCAGTCCATCAGCGCCATGTCGTCGGCATAGCTGCGGAGCAGGCTCATGGCGATGTGGGTATGGGCGTTGACCATGCCCGCGGCGGCCAGTTTCCCGGTGCCGTCGATGACATAGGCGTCCTCGTAGCCTTGCGGCATCTCCTCGCCGATATAGTCGATGGTATGGTCCTTCACGCCGATGTATTTCTTGGCGTAGGCGGGACCGTCAGTCACAATCTCAACATTTTTGATTAAAACTTTGTTCATCATTCTTCGCCTTTCTGTCTCTTGGCATAATGGTCCAGGTAGAACGTATGCATCTCCTCCACGGCCTCACGGGCCAGGGGGAATGCAGTCCCCATCTGGGATGCGATGCAGTAGATCTGGGCGCCTTTCTCCAGCACTTCCGCGGTGGTCAGCGCCTCCTGGAGGTCGTTCCCCCAGCAGACGGCGCCATGGTTGGCCATGAGGGCCGCACGGTGTCCGCCGTCCATGGCTTCCACCACGGCCTCCCCCACCTCGGGCGTTCCCGGGTAGGCGTAGCGGGAGCACCGGACGGTGCCGCCCACGATCTGGGCCAGGTCCTCCACGATGGGCGGCAGGAATTTCCGCGCCACCGCCAGGGAGCTGGCGTAGAGGCTGTGGGTGTGGACGATGCCACGGGCCTCGGAAAACTCTTTGTAGATGGCCAGGTGGAGCGGCATCTCGGAGGAAGGGATATGTTCCCCCTCCAGGACGTTGCCCTCCATGTCCACGATGATCACGTCCTCCGGCTCCATGGCCTCATAGCCCATGCCGGAAGGGGTGATGGCGACCATCCCTTCATTTATGCGGCAGCTCAGGTTGCCCCAGGACCCTACGGTCATGCTGGAGCGGAGCAGCTGCCTGCCTTTGTCAACCACGTCCTGCCGCGCCGCGTCGATGGCGGTGCGCAGGGCGGTGTCCGTATCAGTCATTATGGTATACCTCCCATACAATGTCTCTGTCACTTGCTGGTCGGTCGGGGAATGCCGGCGCATTTCCGGGAGACCAGATGGGGCCCGGATTCAGCGGGATTTCCGTGATTCTCTCCGGCGCCGGTTCTTTTCAGAGCCGGCCCTCTCTTACGCCTGGTGCAGGTAGGCGTCCTGCTCGGGAGTCAGGACATCCACGTCGAAGCCCATGGCGTTCAGTTTCAGCTGGGCCACTTCACGGTCCAGCTCGGCGGGCAGCACGTACAGCTTGTTCTCCAGCTGTCCCTTGTGCTCCAGCACGTAGCGCATGGCCAGGAACTGCATGGCGAAGCTCAGGTCCATCACCTCGGTGGGATGGCCGTCGCCGCAGGCCAGGTTCACCAGACGGCCCTCGCCCAGCAGGTTCAGCTGGCGGCCGTCGGCCATGGTATAGGCGGTGATGTTCTGACGGGCCTGGAAGGGCTCCTTCACGCTGAGCTCCCGCAGGTGGTTCTTGTTGATCTCCACGTCGAAATGGCCTGCGTTGCACAGGATGACGCCGTCTTTCATCACTTCCATATGTTCTTTGGTGATGACATCTTTGCAGCCGGTGACGGTGACGAAGATGTCGCCCTTTTTGGCGGCTTCCGCCATGGGCAGGGTCTCGAATCCGTCAAACACGGCCTCGATGCCTTTGATGGGGTCCACTTCCGTCACGATGACACGGGCGCCCATGCCTTTGGCGCGCATGGCCACACCCTTGCCGCACCAGCCGTAGCCGGCCACCACAACGGTCTTGCCGGCCACCGTCAGGTTGGTGGTGCGCATGATGCCGTCCCAGGAGGACTGGCCGGTGCCGTAACGGTTGTCGAACAGATATTTGCAGTTGGAGTCGTTCACCGCCACCATGGGGAACGCCAGCTTGCCCTGGTCGGCCAGGGCCCGGAGACGGATCACGCCGGTGGTGGTCTCCTCGCTGCCGCCCAGCAGCTGCGGGATCAGGTCCTGGCGCTCGGTATGGATCTTGTTCACCAGGTCTCCCCCGTCATCCACGATGAGCTGGGGATTGGTGGCCAGCGCCTTGTCCAGGTACATGTCGTATTCCTCGTTGGTGCATCCGTGGGTGGCGAACACGGTGATGCCGTTGGCAACCAGCGCCGCGGCCACGTCGTCCTGGGTGGACAGCGGGTTGGAGCCGGTGACAACCACGTTGGCGCCACAGTTCTTCAGGGTCAGCGCCAGATAGGCGGTCTTCGCTTCCAGATGGATGGTCACTACCATGTTGAGGCCGGCGAAAGGTTTGCTCTCACCGTATTTCTCGTTCATGTGGTTGAGAAGGGGCATGTGCCCTTTCACCCAGTCAATTTTGGCCTGTCCTGCCGGAGCCAGGCTGATGTCCCGGATCATGCTTTCCATGTAAAGGGTTCCTCCTTTAAAATCTGCTGCTGTAATTTTTTTATTGATTCCGTGAACGGAGCCCTGAGGACACCGTACTCGGTGATGATGCCTGTGATCAGTTCCGCCGGGGTCACGTCGAAGCCCGGGTTGTAGACGGGAACGTCTTTGGGGGCGGACCAGGAGCCGGCGAACTGCCGCACCTCGTCGCCATTCCGCTCCTCG
>CALAZX010000309.1 GCA_937926555.1 uncultured Negativicutes bacterium
AGTAGAGATGTCCCAGCAGCAGCACGATCAGCACCGAGGGGAAGACGAACCCCGCGGTGGCCGCGATGGACCCGGGGATGCCCGCCACCTTGCTGCCCACGAACGTGGCCGCGTTGATGCCGATGGGTCCCGGTGTCATCTGGGAGATGGTGAAGATGTCCACGAACTCGTTCATGGTGAGCCAGCCGTGACGGGTGATGACCTCCGCCTGGATCAGGGGCATGGACGCGTAGCCGCCCCCGACACAGAAGAGTCCCACCGTGGCGAAGCTCCAGAAAAGCTGCCATAAAATATACATCGCCGGCCTCCTCAGTTATACTTGGCATCCCGCATGAGGAACAGCCCCACCAGGGCGTCCACCAGGATGATATACATGATGTTCACGTGGAAGAAGTAGGAGCCGATGAAGGACCCCGCCATGATCAGCATGGGGAGCACCAGCTTCTTCTTCGCCTGTTTCAGCGCCAGGTCCAGCACCACATTGAGGATCAGCGCCGCCACGCCGCACTGCATGCCTTTCAGCACCATCTTCACATAGGGGTTGGTGGAGAAGGCCGCATAGCAGTAGGAGATGGCCGTCAGCGTGATCAGCGGCGGCAACACCGTTGCCAGCAGGGCCGTCAGGGTGCCCAGGATACCGCCCATGCGGTAGCCCATGATGATGGACGCGTTGGCCGCCACCACGCCGGGAGCCGACTGGGCGATGGCCACCAGGTCCAGGGACTCCTTCTCCTTCAGCCAGCCGTACTCGTCCACATACTTGGACTTCAGCAGGGGGATGATGACGAACCCGCCCCCTACGGTGAAGGCGCTGATGATGAAAGTGGACTTGAACAGAGTCCAGTAGCTGAAGGGGACCTTGTGGTCCGCCTCCTCCGCCGTTCCCTTATTCCCAGCCACAGCTGATGCCTCATTGGCCGCAACCTCCGTGGCCGTCACTTTCTCCGCATTTCCGGCTCCGTTTTCCTGAAGCTTCTTTTCAGTTGTATCCTGTCCTGCAGAACGACCGCTCATTTCTCCTCCAGTGCCGGCAGTTTCTTCACAATCGGCCAGTCGGCCTCCACCCAGTCCAGCTCCATGATCTCGGAGGGCGCCTTCCAGCAGTGGGAGGCGTGCTCTTTCCGGATGAATTCCGGAGAATCCACCTTGCACAGATAGGTGGCCATGGTGATGGAGAAGTCCGGATAGTCATGCTCCACCGTGCCGAAGAAATCCTCCGGCCGGACATCCACTTTGATCTCCATCTCCTCCCACAGCTCACGGCGCAGGGCTTCCTCCCGGGTCTCGCCGGGCTCCACCTTGCCGCCGGGGAACTCGTATTTCAGGGTGGTGTAGTCATAGCGGGTCTTGCCCCGCTGCATGCACAGGATCTTCCCGTCATACATGAGGATGCCGCCCACCACATTCAGTTTTCTCATCGTCTCTTTCCTCTCCGCCGGCTTTCCCGCCGGCACTTGCTCTATCATATTCCGGTCACCGGCAGCGCCTTCCGCCGCCGTT
>CALAZX010000310.1 GCA_937926555.1 uncultured Negativicutes bacterium
CACCCCCGCCGCGATGAACCGGTCCAGATCAGCCAGCACCAGGGGCGGACTGCGCCGCCGCACCTGGTGGGAGATGCCGGAGAGGCAGTAGGCGTAGTGGAACGGGCAGCCACGGGTGCACTCGTAGTAGGGGATCTTGTGGTCCGCCAGCACCTGCTCCAGGTCGGGATACGGGAACGGCAGGATATCCAGATCCTCCACCACGGTGGGGACCGCCGGGGCCGCGATGGAGCCGTCGTCTCTGCGGCAGGCGATTCCGGGGATCTCCTCTTCCGGACAGTCCGGAGTCACGCTGCCGCCAGCCTCCAGATGGCGGAGCAGGTTCAGGACGGACTCCTCCCCTTCTCCGCAGACAATCATATCCGCCGCGGGCACAGCTTCCAGGGTCTCCACCGGGCGGAACATCACTTCCGGACCGCCCAGGAGGATGACACAGCGGGGCAGCACTTTCCGCAGCAGACCGGCCAGTTCCAGGACATAGTCCCGGTTCCAGATATGGACCTCCAGCCCGAAGACCAGGCCGCTGCCGTCTTTCTCCACGCCGCTTGCCTTGTGGTCTGACGTCATGGCGACAGCGGTGAGACGCGCCAGCACCGTCAGCACCGGCTCGTTGGCCGTCACTTCCACCAGCTCCGTCTCCAGGCCGTTCTCCTTCATATACTCGTTGATATAGCGCAGGCCCAGCGCCGTATGGATATATTTACTGTTTGTCCCTACAAACACAGTTCTCATCAGTTTCCGTCCCTCTCCCAGTCCCGTCACCACGGGCTTCTCCGTGATCCGCCGCCACTTCCGCGGCGGTCTCCGTACGTATCGCGGTCCATCTGTCTCTACACAACCGCTTCATAAATGTTATAATATATAAGCGCAAAAGAAAATGCAAGGAGAAGAGGAAGTTATTCCGTCCCTCCGGAGACCTTCCGGACATTTCCGGAAACCCGGTCCGGCACGGCGTCCTCTCCCCTACCATACGGATTCCGCGGGACCCTTCCGGGCTCTGCGGTGGGAGATCCGGAAACAGACAGCGGCAACTGGATCGCAAAACAAAGCAGAAAAACGACAAAGGAGTGCTTCTATGAAACAGACAACCATACCCGAACACGGCAGCAATGTGAGCCGTGCCGATATCCCGGCGGACTTCCGCTGGAAAGTCCAGGACATCTACGCCAGCGTGGAGGACTGGGAGAAAGCCTGCGCCACCCTGCAGGAGATGATCGGACTCATGTCCGGCTGCAAAGGGAACCTGCGGGACAAGGACACCCTGCTGAAAGCCCTGCAGCTGAAAGACCACATGTCCCAGGAGATTGACCGCATCTACGCCTACGCCCGGCTGCAGCTGGACGCGGACAACGGCGACAGCCGCGCCCAGGCCCTCTGCGGCAAGGCGGAAGGCATCCTGGCGTCCTACGCCAACGCGGTCTCCTTCATTGACAGCGAGATTCTCTCCCTGGCCCCCGAGACACTGGAGGAGCTGAAGAAGGACCCCGCTTTCAAGGATTACGATTTCTACCTGGAGGACCTGGAGCGGATGTCCGCCCATGTGCTCTCTGGGGAGCAGGAATCCATCCTGGCACAGAGCCATCTGGCCACCGACGGCGCCGCAGCCTCCTTCCGGGCCCTGGTCAGCGCCGACATGGAGTTTCCGGAGATTGAGGGCGGAGAGGGCAAGCCCGCCACTGTCAGCGAAGGCCGCTACATGCTCAACATGGGCAGTGCCGACCGTGTGCTGCGCAAGAACTCCTTCACCGCTCTCATGGGCACCTACCACAAATTCCGCAACACCCTGGCGGCCACCCTCACCGGCTCCTGCCGCAGCAGCTATTTCTACGCCACCTGCCGCAAATACAAGGATACCCTGGAGGCGTCCCTGGCGGAGGAGAACATCCCCACCAGCCTCTATGAGGGCCTGATCGGCACCGTCCACCAGTACCTGGAGCCCCTCCATGAGTACATGGCCCTGAAAAAAGAGGTGCTGGGCTACGACGAGCTCCACCCCTACGACATCTATGTACCCCTGTGCCAGGAAGGCGAAAGCAGTTTCGCCTCCACCTATGAGGAGAGCTGCGAGAAAGTCTGCCAGATCGGAAGAGCACACGTCTGAACAAAGGGAAACGGAGCGGCGCCTACTCCTGGGGCATCTACGGTGTCCATCCCTATGTGCTGCTGAACTACCAGCCCCGGTACCAGAGCACCAGCACCCTGGCCCACGAGCTGGGCCACTCCCTCCACAGCTACTTCTCCAGCGAGGCCCAGCCCTACAGCAAATCGGACTACACCATCTTCTGCGGGGAAGTGGCCTCCACCACTAACGAGAATCTGCTGCTGGAGGACACCCTGGCCGGTGCGGACCGGGTCCAGAAGATCTATCTTCTGAACCAGTTCCTGGAGGCGGTACGGACCACCGTATACCGCCAGGTCCAGTTCGCCGAGTTCGAGCTCTTCATCCATGACAAGATCACCAAGGGCGAATCCCTCCAGGCCGACACTCTGGACGAGTACTGGCTGGAGAGCAACCGGACCTACTACGGCCCGGCTCTCACCGTGGACAAGGAGCTGGCCAGCGAATGGAGCCGCATCCCCCACTTCTACCGCCCCTTCTACGTCTACAAATACGCCACCGGCTACTCCGCCGCCACCGCCTTCAGCGAGGCCATCCTGGCCGGCAGACCCGGCGCCGCGGAGAAGTACCTGGAGTTCCTCCATTCCGGCGGCAGTGACTACTCCCTGAACCTGCTGAAACGGGCCGGTGTGGACCTGACCACGCCGGAACCGGTGAAAGTGACCCTGGAGAAATTCGCCCGCAAACTGGCGGAGCTGAAAGAGCTTCTGGGGAAATAAATTTAAATAAACAGAACAAGATCCCGGACGGGAATCCGGCTGATACGTTCAGTCAGATATCCCGCCCGGGATTTTTTATTTCCTTCCAAAACATAAAAAACGCCCCGGGCGCCGGACCGTCCGCCATGTCTCCATGGTGACCCTCCGATACCCGGGGTTTCTCTATATTTCTTTATGCTTCTCTGTTTCTCCGCTTCTCCGCTTTTTTCCGTTCTTCCGGCTCTACCCTTACAGTGTGGGAAGCACATCTTCCCAGTTCACGTTGCTCTCCTGCCCGCCCTGGATAGTGCTTTCCACCGCCTGCCCCAGGATGGTGCTGAAGATATTGGGCTGGATGCCGTTCTCGAACAGATGCCACTGCCACAGCAGAAGCAGCAGCAGG
>CALAZX010000311.1 GCA_937926555.1 uncultured Negativicutes bacterium
CCGGTTAGATGAAAGAACGCTCTGAGTGAGCGTTCTTTTTTTATGCGTGAAAACATTTCGGCTCTGCAGATGAGATATTCCGGGATGTGACATTTCCTGCCGGTTTCCACCGGGATAAAATAAAAGCGGTGCAAACCGCTTGGTGAAAAGCGCCGCAGCATATATAATGTAAGAATATGGATGAACCCGGAATGAAAATGGGAAATAAGCATAGAAAGCAAGAGATGGAAAGGATGGATGAGATGCTGGAAGAATTGAAAGAAAGGGTCCTGCGGAGCAATCTGGAGCTGCCTGCCCGGGGACTGGTGACCTACACCTGGGGCAATGTCAGCGCCCGGGACGGGTCGGGAAAATATGTGGTGATCAAGCCCAGCGGCGTGGCCTATGAGACCATGCGGGCATCGGACATGGTGGTGGTGGATCTGGCGGGAAATATTGTGGAAGGGGAACTGAAACCTTCCTCCGACCTGAAGACCCATCTGGAGATTTACCGTCACTGTCCGGAGATCGGCGGTGTGGTCCATACCCACTCCTCCTGGGCCACTATCTGGGCACAGGCGCGGAAGGCTGTACCCTGTCTGGGAACCACCCATGCGGACTATTTCTACGGACCGGTACCCTGCACCCGTCCCCTTTCTGAAGCTGAGGTGGAGACGGATTATGAGAGGAATACCGGACTGGTGATCTGCGGCACCATGGAGGCGGAGGAGATGCTCCACACTCCCGGCATCCTGGTGGCGGGACACGGCCCCTTCACCTGGGGGAAGACCCCGGAGGAGGCGGTCCACAACAGCGTGGTGCTGGAGGAAGTGGCCAAGATCGCCTGGCATACCCTGCAGCTGAATCCTTCCGCGGCGCTGGAGGATTATGTGCTGGAGAAGCACTATCAGCGGAAGCACGGGAAGAACGCCTATTACGGCCAGAAATAAAAAAAATCCCCCATGAGATTGTCTCATGGGGGATTTCTGTATGCTGTATCAGGTCAGCATGTCCGGATTGCTGAATCCGGATCACAGGTCCGGATTATTTGATCTCGGAGTATTTTGCCAGCAGTGCTTTTTTCATCTCGCCGGCTTTGGTGCTGTCGAACTTCTTGTTCAGCGGCATGTCTTTCAGCAGAGGTACGCCTGCCGGAGGCTGTACTTCGGGGTTGCAGCTGATGGCGCTGGTGGTCTTGGTCACGATTTCGCCGGCCTCTTTGGTCAGGACGAAATCGTAGAACGCTTTGGCCACTTTGCTGTTCTTGTCGTTCTTGATCTTGCTCATGGCGCATACGGTCCAGCCTGCGTTAGGATAAACGGTGCTGTGGAGTTTCTGGCCTTTGCTGGATACCAGGGTCTGGTCCTCCAGGAAGTTGAGGCAGATCAGATACTCGCCGGTGCCCACTTTCTGAGCCGGGGTGAAGCCGGAGGGAGTGTACTGGGCAACGTTGGGACGCATTTTCTTCAGGTAATCGAAGGCTTTCTCTTCGCCCCAGTCCTGTACCAGGGAGGCGATGAAGGTGTAGCCGGTGCCGGATTTCTTCGGATCCGGAGTGATGATCTCGCCTTTGAAGGCGGGGTTCAGCAGGTCTTCCAGCTTGGTGGGCATCTCCACTTTGCCTTTGAACTCTTTGTCGAAACGGTCCTGGTTCACGCCGATAGCCAGCGCCTCGATGTAGACGCCGCTCCAGAAGCCGTCTTTGTCACGGAATTCCTGGGGGATGAGTTTCAGGTTGGGGGACTCGTATTTCTCGGTGACGCCTTTGGCTTTCATCAGCTCGTGAGCGTCGGAAGGTCCACCTACCCAGATGTCGGCTTTGGGGTTGTCTTTCTCAGCCAGCAGACGGGCGGTAGCCTCGCCGGTCGGCAGACGGATGAAGCTCACCTCGGCGCCGGTCTTCTCTTTGAACAGCTGAGCCAGACCTTTGGCGGTGTCCTCATGGAAAGAAACGTACATAACCAGTTTCTCACCCTGCAGCGGCAGTTTTTTCTGGTCGGCGGCTTTGTCGCCACCGCCACAGCCTGCTGCCAGGAAAACCATACCGGTCATGGCTGCGGCCAACACTTTTTTCAGATTCATGAATAAAACATCTCCTTTTAGATATTGTCGGCATCCTGCCTCCTGATAAACGGAAAAATGCCGAAAAGGCCACTTCACGGGAAATGGCATAGTTCACACATACTATTTTCTATACCGTTCTGAAAATTCCTGCTTCCGGTTCTGAAAAGGTTGTAAATATGTCTATAATGTTACAGAATAAACCGCGTTTTTTTGATGGAATTGTTCCGTACCAGTAGAATATGAATGAAAATCAAGCCGTAAACGTGGTATTTTTAAACCTGTTCAGATCTAGATATTGTGGTGTGGAAAACGTGGATTTTATCCACATGACTTATCCACAGGCTGTGCATAAGTCTGTGGATTACTTTGGTTAAAAAGAGAAAAACAGAGCAAATTCGCTTAAAAAAGGGAAAAAGGCAGTGAATAACCATTATTTCTGTGGATAACCCTGTGGATAATGTGCATATCTTCTGTGGATTACCCACAGGTCATAATCCGCTATTTGGTGTTATTATCTCCAGTGGACAAACACGAAGCTGAAAAATAATGCGTGATATAAAAATAATGATTTCTGTAAAGCGGAAAAAATCTCCTGCCGGGGAGTGTTTCAGTTTTTTCATAAACAGGTAACAGTCTTTTCATAAACTTTCAGTCCGTCAGCTTGCAAAAAAGACCAGGATTAGAGATAATAGAAGAAGATATATTTTATTGTGGAGTCCGGTTTCCATTTTTACGGGAGTGCCCCAGGGAAGCGGACCGTCGAATTTGTTTCAGATTCAGAAAATAATTTAGATAAGGTTGGTGTTACTATGGCAATGAAACAGGAAATTGCGGAGAAACTGATGAACGCCAGAGGCATTGTCAGCGCGGCCTCTTTCAGCGAGATCCCCCAGGGCTTCGCGGCACTGGTGAATGATGCTGAGGGACCGAAACTGGCGGTTGTATGTGAGAGCTGGTCGGAAGCCAATAAAGCCTGGAAAGGCAGTGAGCTGGAACCCACCGAATTCAAGGATATCCTGGTGGGCATGTTCCCGCTGAACTCCAATAACGCGGCGCTGCTGCGACGTCTGGTGCGCTGGACCGCTCCCTCTTCCTGCGGTACCGGCGGTGTGAGCCTGGGCTTCAGCGACTGGCTGGGCATCACCTCCGCGCAGCTTCCGAACCTGTTCCTGAACAAACAGGTGAAACCGGTGCTGGTGGAATACACTCCGGAGAACTGCCGTGTGCTGGACCGGACATTCCTGGATGCGATCGATGTGGCCACCTGGACCATCTTCGCCTCCGGCTACAAGAAAGGCTACGCCGCCATGGCGTCCGGCCTGAAATCCGAGGAGGACATTGTGAAAGCGTTGCTCTACGGCTACAGCGGCATCGGCGTGGACTGTGCCGGCAAGCTGGACTGCGAGGCGGACAAACTCAGCGATGAGGAAGTGGAGAAACGCTTCGGCCAGCTGGATCCGGACTTCCGCGAGGCTATCGACAAATCCTACCTGGGCGTGGAGCTGGAAGTGGCTTCCGGCGACAAGATCACCTTCAAGAAGGCGGATCTGCACCGTATGGTCCTGGTATTCGGCCAGGCCATCATGTATGCCCAGAACATGTACAAGACCTACCTGCAGGACACTCCCTGGGACCTGGACTTCGAGATCGATTTCTCCAATTCCGACAAGATGATGTGCCCCTGCGAGCACTATTTCCTGGCCAACGAGCTGAAACGCAGCGGTGTCAAGTTCGACACCCTGTGTGTCAACGTGACCTACGTGAAACCGGAGCTGGAGAAGAACCTGGAAGTACATGCCGGTATCGCGAAATCTTTCGACTACCGTCTGAGCTTCGTGGACACCTCCCTGGTATATGACGACCTGTCCGACCTGGCCGACGGCTTCAACCGGAAAGTGAACTTCCGTCTGAACAACGTGCTGTGGCTGTCCGCGCTGCAGACCATCGCCGACACGGACAAATCCCTGATGCGCAAGATCGCCGAACGTGCCGGACTGCCTCTGCCCACCGTGGAGGATCTGGTTCCTTCCGAACCGCTGGGCCAGTCTTACGCCACTTCCTACGACAAGATCCTTTCCAAGAAGGAAGGCGTTCCCGAACTGCCGGTACGCCGCATCGTGGAAAGAAACAAAGGCATGTACGAGACCTATCTGAAAAAACAGATCCGCCGTTACCTGGATTCCCTGTGATCCTGTATCCGGCAGCATAAAAAAGACCTTTCTGACAGCGGGATGCGCGAAAAACGCCCCGCTGTTTTTCTCTGTCCGGGAAGCATGGTATAATAGAAGAAGGATTTCCGGAAAGATTTTCATCTGAGGAATTTCTGTCAGGAGGTGTCAGAATGCAGGATGAGATTATGAAATTCGTGGAAATGGTGGAAGGCTCCGACAACATCGTATTTTTCGGAGGCGCCGGCGTATCGACGGAAAGCGGTATCCCCGACTTCCGCAGTGTGGACGGTCTGTACAACCAGACCTACAAATATCCGCCGGAGACCATCATCAGCCATACGTTCTATGAGGAGCGGCCGGAGGAGTTCTTCGAGTTCTACAAGGACCGGATGCTTTTCCTGGACGCCAAACCCAACATGGCCCATCTGAAACTGGCGGAGCTGGAATGCCGGGGCAAACTGAAAGCCGTCATCACCCAGAATATCGACGGGCTGCACCAGGCGGCCGGCAGCAGGAATGTGCTGGAGCTGCATGGCAGCGTGCTGCGCAACTACTGCGAGAAATGCGGCAAGTTCTTCGACGTGGGCTATGTGAAGAACGCCAAGGGCGTGCCCCATTGCGACGCCTGCGGGGGCCGGGTGAAACCCGACGTGGTCCTCTATGAGGAGGGCCTGGACATGGATACCATGGAAGCCGCGCTGAACTACATATCCCGGGCGGACATGCTGATCATCGGCGGAACCTCACTGGTGGTCTATCCCGCCGCAGGGCTGGTGCGGTACTACCGGGGCAAGAAGCTGGTGCTGATCAACAAATCGTCCACCAGCATGGACCGGCTGGCCAACCTGGTGATCCATGAGAGCATCGGCAAAGTGTTCGGGGCCATCCCCTGAGCAAGGTGACACGGCTGCTCCGCCGCAAGGCCGGAGCGGCTTTTCTGTTGTGATTTCAAGCCTTCCGCCGGATGGGCGGGAGCATGCCGGGCGGGAAAAATAAAACACCCGGCCCGGTGTTGACAAAGGTATGGCGCAATGATATAATCATTAAGCTTATATATAGCATATTTTTCTTCTTCTGCTCTCCGGAACGGGAGAGCCGAAAGTCCAGAGAAGGAGGTGATTTCGTGAGAACATACGAAGTCATGTACATCATCAAAGCTTTAGAGGATGAAGTGATCGACGGCGTTATCGCTAAGTTCGACAAAGTCCTGGCTGACAATGGTGCTACTGTAGAAAAGACTGATCGTTGGGGCAAAAAATCCCTGGCCTATGAGATCCAGGATCTGTCCGAAGGATACTATGTCCTCGTAACTTTCAACGCTGAACCTGCTGCTGTAAAAGAGCTTGACCGCGTAATGAAAATTACCGATGAAGTGCTGCGCCATATGATTATCAAAAAGGAAATGTAATCCAGGAGGGTAACTTGATGAATAAAGTTATTTTAATGGGCCGCCTCACGCGTGATCCGGAAGTGCGTTACACGCAGACCCAAAAGGTTGTATGCCAGTTTACCGTGGCGGTGGACAGACCTTTTACAAATCAGGATGGACAACGAGAAGCAGATTTCATCCCCGTAGTAGTATGGGGCAGAACTGCAGAATTATGTGGAAACAGTCTCGCCAAAGGGCATCGCGCCCTTGTGGAAGGACGGATGCAAGTGCGTACCTATGACGCGAAAGACGGCTCCAGACGCTGGGTGACCGAAGTGGTCGCAAACAACGTGGAGTTCATCGAACCGAAATCCGAGAGTGCCAACAGAGGCCTGCCGCCGGTTGACGGCGCTGCTCCTGCGGGTAACGCCGGCGGTTCCGGCATGGGCACCTTTGGATCCCAAGTTCCTTTTGACGAGGAAGTTCCGTTTTAATCAACAGGAGGAATGACGAATGAGACGTGAAAGAGGCAGAAGATCCAGAAGAAAGGTTTGCACTTTCTGCGTGGATAAAGCTGAGGAAATCGATTACAAAGACGTTGCGAAACTGCACAAATTTGTAACCGAGCGTGGTAAAATCTTACCCCGCCGTATCTCCGGCTGCTGCGCAAAACATCAGCGCGACCTGACTACTGCTATCAAACGTGCGCGTAACGTAGCTCTGCTGCCGTTTACCGCTGACTGATAACAATCAGTAGTTTCAAACTCCGTTTCCGTGAGGAAACGGAGTTTTTTTATGCCCGGAACCTGTTTTTCGGCTTAAAACCCCCTGTCGGCTTGACGGTTATTCCGCTGTCGGGGTACAATATATTAATAGGTTTTTAAAATTTGTCACCCCATGGAATCAATTGCAGGAAAAATAAATTTTTGGAGGTCTTTGCTATGCTGTACGATATTGCAGTAATCGGTGGAGGACCGGCGGGCATGGCTGCTGCCATCACCGCCAAGTCACAGAACTGCCGGGTGGTTCTTTTCGAGGGCCATGGTTTCAGTCCCCGTCTGCGGAGCGCAGGCAAGATTGAGAACTATCTGGGGATTCCCGATGTGACGGGAAATGAACTGATGGACAGGTTCGTGTCCCACTGCCGCGACATGGAAGTGGATATCGTGGAGGAGAAGGTGGTCCGCCTGATCCGTCATGAGGGCAAGTTCGAACTGGGCACGCCGGAAGGAAACTACGAGGCCAGAGCGGTGGTCATCGCCACCGGCGTCTCCCGTTCCCGCACCATCACCGGCGAGCGTGAGTTCATCGGCAATGGTGTCAGCTATTCCGCGAAACTGGACGCTCCCAAATTCAAAGGCAAGAAAGTGGCCGTCATCGCCACGGTTCCCGACGCGCTGGCGGAGATCGAATATCTGGCGGAATTCGCCGAAGAGGTGTACTATCTGCCCCGTTTTTCCGACTATGTGGTTCCCAAGAAACCCAATATCCGCGTGGTGCTGGATCCGCCCAGCGAGATCTGCGGCACCGAGTCCGTCAACGGACTGCGGACGGACAACGACTACTACGCCGTACAGGGCGTGTTCATGCTGCGGGCTTCCGACCCGTTCAACAGCTTCCTGCCGGACCTGAATCTGGCGGGGCGCTCCATCGCGGTGGACAGCCAGGCCCAGACCAGCGTTCCCGGCGTTTTCGCCGGCGGCGACTGCACCGGTCATCCCTGGCAGGTGAACCGCGCGGCGGGACAGGGCCAGAAAGCCGGTCTTTCCGCGGTACGGTATCTGTCCACGGCCCATCTGCGCCTGTCCGAGGAGTGACAGAGGCGCAGGCGCGCCGACGCTCCCTTTTTTCGGAGAAGGGACGGAGAGCCGCAGCGGATGCGGCGTGAGAGCATCATTTTCCGGGATCTGTCCCGGTACATGGAGCGGGGCGGAAGCCTCCCTCCCATAGAGATACAAAGAAGAGAAAAAGCTGATTTTGGAGGAATGAGAAGCTATGTTAGACATGAAATTTGTTCGTGAGAATCCCGAACTGGTAATCGAAGCTGTACGGAAACGTAACGGAGAACTGAATCTGGACGAGTTCCTGGAGCTGGATAAAAAGCGCAGAGAGATCACCCAGCAGGTGGAAGCGCTGAAAATGGAGCGTAACAACGCGTCCAAAGAGATCGGCAAGATGAAGAAGGCCGGCGAGGACGCTGAGGCCAAGATGGCTGAAGTCCGCGAGATCGGCAAGAAGATCGCCGCCGACGACGAGGAGCTGCGCACCATCGAAGCACGTCTGAAAGAGATCCTGCTGACCATCCCCAACATCCCCGCCGACGATGTGCCCCTGGGCAAGAGCGACGAGGACAACCCGGTGATCCGCACCTGGGGCGAACCCACCAAGTTCGATTTCAAACCCCGCTCCCACTGGGAACTGGGCGAACTGCTGGGCATCCTGGACTTCGAGCGCGGCCATAAGATCTCCGGCGCCCGTTTCACTGTCTACAAAGGCCTGGGCTCCCGTCTGGAGCGCAGCGTCATCAACTTCTTCCTGGACCTGCACACCGCGAAACACGGTTACACCGAGTTCTTCCCTCCGTTCATCGTGAACAAGGACAGCATGCTGGGCACCGGCCAGCTGCCGAAATTCGCTGAGGACATGTTCAAGCTGGAAGGTCTGGACTACTATCTGATCCCCACCGCCGAGGTGCCTATCACCAACCTGCACCGTGACGAGATCATGAGCAACGACGAGCTGCCCAAGCGTTACTGCGCTTACAGCGCCTGCTTCCGCGCAGAAGCCGGCAGTGCAGGCAAGGACACCCGCGGCCTGATCCGCCAGCACCAGTTCAACAAAGTGGAGCTGGTGAAATTCACCCGTCCGGAAGAGTCCTGGGACGAGCTGGACCGCCTGACCAACGACGCCGAGGAGGCACTGCAGATCCTGGGCCTGCCTTACCATGTGGTACGGCTGTGCACCGGCGACATCGGCTTCTCCAGCGCCACCACCTATGACCTGGAGGTATGGCTGCCCGAGGCTGACCGTTACAGAGAGATCTCCTCCTGCTCCAACTTCCTGGATTTCCAGGCACGCCGCGCCAACATCCGTTTCCGCAGAGACGCGAAATCCAAACCGGAATTCGTACATACTCTGAACGGCTCCGGTCTGGCAGTAGGCCGCACCGTGGCAGCCATCCTGGAGAACTACCAGCAGGCTGACGGCAGCGTTGTGGTTCCGGAAGCTCTGCGCAAGTACATGGGCGTGGACGTGATCCCCGTTCCCGAGAAGAAATAATCGCGGATGACCGCATAAATACGGCATTTTTCCGGAAGAGGCTTGCTTCCGGCGAATGTATAAAAATCCCCGCTCCGGCGGGGATTTTTTTGCGTGGAAAGTTGCCCGTGGCAAATGCTCTGAAACTTTGGGAATCATTGTATTTAAAGGTAGAAATGTGATAAAATGAATAGATAAACTGGAAAAGTGTTGTTTTAGGAGGATATCGTGAGTCAGCCGTTAGTGGAAGCAATGGAAAAATATCTGAGAGAGGGTGTCTATCCCCTCCACACCCCGGGCCATAAAGGCGGACGGGGCATGGGAGAGCCGCTGGCATCCCTGCTGGGGGAGGATTCCCTGCGGATGGATGTATCCCTGATGGCGGAGCTGGACGATATCCATGAGCCTTCCGGCTGCATCGGTGCGGCCCAGGAGAAGGCGGCGGAGCTCTACGGGGCGGATGCCTGCTTCTTCGCCGTGAACGGCACCACCGGAGCCATCCAGGCCATGCTGATGGCGGCCCTGGACCCCGGTGACAAGGTGCTGGTGCCCCGGAACGCGCACCGCAGCGTGAGCAGCGGCCTGATCCTGGCGGACGCCGTCCCGGTCTATGTGTGGCCGGAGTACCTGGAGGAGTTCTCCCTCCAGGGGCAGATCACGTCGGCCCAGGTGGAGGAGGCCTTCCGCAACCAGCCGGACCTGAAGGCGGTGCTGGTCACCAGCCCCAACTATTTCGGCATGACGGCGGACCTGACCGCCATCGGCGAGATCGCCCACCGTCACGGAGCCCTGCTCCTGGTGGACGAGGCCCACGGACCCCATCTGGGATTCACGGACCGGCTTCCCGCCTCCGCCCTGAAGTGCGGCGCCGACCTGACGGCCCAGAGCGCCCACAAGCTGCTGGGGGCCATGACACAGTGCTCCTGGCTCCTGATGAGGGAGGAGAACATCTCCCGGGAGCGGGTGGCCGACATGATGAGCCTGCTCACCACCACCAGCCCCAACTACCTGCTGATGGGCTCCCTGGATTCCGCCCGGGAGCAGCTGGCTTTGAACGGCCCCTCCATGATGGAGGCCGGCCTGGCGGCCTCGGACCTTCTCCGCAAGGAGTTGGCCCGGGTGCCGGGGCTGCGGGTCATCGGTAAAAATGACGTGGCCGGCAGCGCCGGGGTGACGGACCTGGACACCACCAAGGTGACGGTGAACTTCCGCCATGTCCCCGGCGTCAGCGGCATCGCCGCGGGGGAGCACCTCCGCCGGAAAGGCGTGGCCGTGGAGCTGGTGGATCCGGAGAACCTGCTTTTCCTGGTGACCTACGCCGATTGGCAGCCGGAATGGACTGACCTTGTGGCATCCATCCGGGAGAGCCTGGAGGAACTGTGCTGCGGAGAGTGTGGTGGTGAAAAACGGGAAGGAAGCAAGCCCGGCACCGGAAATCGCGGCGCCGATACCCATTCCCGGCCCGAGAGACCGCCGGTGACCGAGGCGGTGCTGCCCCTGCGGCAGGTATTCTACGGAAGAAAAACCAGCCTTCCTCTGAAGCAGGCGGAGGGGCGGATCTGCGCCGAGAGCGTCAGCTTCTATCCCCCGGGAATCCCCGTGATCCTGCCCGGCGAGCGTATCACCGGGGACATCATCCGGTTCTGCCGGAAGATGAAGGCCCAGGGACTGCCGGTAAGCGGCCCCCAGGACCCCACACTGGAGACGGTCCGGGTGGTGGCCGACTGAAGCGGCGGAAAAGTCCGCAGATGGCGGGGTGACGGCGGCAAGCCGGAACCGGAACGCCGTATGGCGGAAAAGCCCGGCGGCAAGGCCGGCACAGCGTCCTCCGTGGAAACGGAGGACGGGATAACAGGATATATACCGGTGGAAGCCACCGGTGACATAGAGAAAGACCCGGCATCCGGGACTGGAAGACAGTCCGGCGGCCGGCATGACAGATGAGACATATGATGAGGCTCCGCGGCGTCCCCTCCGGGGATGACAGGCGGCGGGGCTCATGACGACAGACAGAGACTTGAGGTGTTTAAAAGCAATGGCAGAAGGACATTTCATCACATTCGAGGGACCGGACGGCAGCGGCAAGAGCACCCAGGTGGAGCTCACCGCCAACTATCTCCGCGGCAGAGGCCTGGAGGTGGTCTGCACCCGGGAGCCCGGCGGCACGCCGGAGAGTGAGCGGATCCGCCAGCTGGTGCTGGACAAGGAGTTCGACATCCACAGACGGACGGAGACGCTGCTGTACCTGGCGGCCCGTGCGGAACACGTGGAGAAAGTGATCAAACCGGCGCTCCATGCCGGCAAGATCGTGATCTGCGACCGTTTCACCGACTCCACCATGGTCTACCAGGGTTTCGTGCAGGGCATGGCGGCCTCCAAAGTGGCGGCGCTGAGCACCTTCGCGGCAGACGGACTGATTCCGGCCCTGACCATCCTGCTGGATGCGGATCCGGAGGATCTGCTGGAACGCAGAGTGCAGCGGGGCGTGACGGACAAGTTCGAGGCGGCGGGGCTGGATTTCCAGAAGAAAGTGCGCCGGGGCTTCGAGCTGCTGGCCAACACCGACCCCCTGCGGATCAAGAAGATAGACGCCCTGCAGACGCGGGCGGCCATCCAGGAGCAGATACAGAAGCTGCTCTGGGAAGCCGGTATCGCGGAATAACGACGACAACCCGTACTGACGGAGAAAGAGGCGGCCATGTGGGACCGGATAGTGGGACATCAACAGAATAAAGAGTTTCTGCAACGGTTCCTGGAGCGCCGGGAGGGGCCTCACGCCCTGCTTTTCTACGGACCGGAAGGGATCGGGAAGTGCCTGCTGGCGAAAGAGTTCGCCCGGGCGTTCCTCTGCCTGGATGACAGCGGTGGGAAGAGACCCTGCGACGACTGCGAGTCCTGCCGGATTCTCAACTTCGAGACGGGAAACCTGGCCCATCCGGATTTCATCCTGGTGGAGCCCCTGGAGGGAGAGGACAACAAGCTGGGCATCCTGAAGGCGGAGCAGATGTACGAGCTGCTGCAGAAAGCCGCTTTCGGACCGGTGCTGTCCCCCCGGAAAGTCTGCATCATCAACGAGGCGGACAAAATGAACACGGAGAGCGCCAACGCTTTCCTGAAACTGCTGGAGGAGCCCCCGGAAGGGTGGTACTTCATCCTGGTGGTGAAACAGCTGGACCGGCTGCTGCCCACCATCCTCTCCCGGGTGATCCGGATGCGGTTCGCGCCGCTGACGGTGAAAGAGACGGAAGAGGCCCTGCGGCAGCAGGGAATAGACGGGGAGGAGGCCACCGCGCTGGCCGCCCTGTCCGGAGGATCCCTGGGGAAAGCCCTGGAGTACCGCCGGATCAACGCGTTCGCCATGCGGAACGCGGCCCTGGACTACCTGGAAGTGATTCCGGGACTGCTGGACCCCGCCAGCTACCTGCTGCGGGAGGATTATTTCAAGGATATACTGAAAGAACAGGATGACGTGAAGCTGTTCCTGGAATTCACCGAACAGCTGCTGCGTGACCTGCTCTTTGTGAAACTGGATCTGACAGACCGGGTCTACAGCCGGGATGTTACGGATAGATTACAGGCCCTGGCCGCACGCTGGGAGACCGGCCGGCTCCACCAGGCGGTGGACGTGGCGGGAAAAGCTTTCTCGGCGGCACAGCGCCGGGCCAATACAAAAAGCATACTGGACGATATGACTTTCACACTGGAAGCATCGTTTGAAGGGAGGATATGAGTATATGCCCAAGATTGTAGGTGTGCGCTTCAAGAAAGCGTGCAAGATATATTATTTCGACCCGGTGGACACCGGAGTGAAGAAGGACGATCATGTCATCGTGGAGACCGCCCGCGGCATGGAATACGGCACGGTGGTCATCGGATCCCGCGAGGTGGAGGACCGGATGATCAAGAGTCCGCTGAAACCCATCATCCGCAAGGCTACCGAGAAGGATGACCGCAAGGTGGAGGAGAACAGCGTCCGCGAGCGGGAGGCCTTCAACATCTGCGAGCGCCGTATCAAGAAGCACGGCCTGGAGATGAACCTGGTGGATGTGGAGTTCACCTTCGACGTGAACAAGATCATCTTCTATTTCACCGCCGACGGACGGATCGACTTCCGCGAGCTGGTGAAGGACCTGGCCTCCGTCTTCCGCACCCGTATCGAGCTGCGGCAGATCGGCGTCCGGGACGAGGCCCGGATGATCGGCGGCATCGGCTGCTGCGGCCGCCCCCTGTGCTGCGCCACGTTCCTGGGAGACTTCGAGCCGGTATCTATCCGGATGGCGAAGAACCAGAACCTGTCCCTGAACCCCACCAAGATCTCCGGCTGCTGCGGCCGGCTGATGTGCTGCCTGAAGTTTGAGGATTACCTCTACGCCAAGGACAAGAAGAAGGGCGGCAAGGGCAAGGACAAGGACCGGAGCCCCATCCCCAAAGTGGGGAGCATGGTCTCCACCAGCCTGGGTGACGGCAAGGTGACCCAGATCAACAAAGGCAAGCGCACCGCCACCGTACAGCTCGCTCCGGACAATTCCGTGGTGCTGGAGTGGGACGAGATCATGGAGCCGGAAGGAAACGGCAAGCGCTGATGGCAGGGCTTCGAGAGGATTATCTGCCCGCCTGGGGCTACAAGGTCTACCAGGACCCGGAGGAATTCACCTTCACCACGGACTCCATGTTCCTGGCGGGATTCCCCCATCTGGTGACGAAAGCCAGAGCCCTGGAGCTGGGCTGCGGCACCGGGGCCATCAGCCTCGGTATCGCCGGCAGGGGCGCGGCGCAGGTCACCGGCGTGGACCTGAACCCCCGGATGGTGGAGCTGCTGAACCGCAGCGCCGCCGCCAACAACCTGGAGGACCGGGTCCATGCGGAGCTGCTGGACATCAAGCGGATCAAGGGGTTCTGCCCCACGGAGAGCTTCGACCTGGTGCTGGCCAATCCGCCCTACCGGAAAAGCGGCAAGGAGCGTATCATCGGCACCGCCGCCTGTCATGAGAAGACAGGCACCCTGGAGGATTTCTTCAGCGCCGCGGCATACGCATTGCGGAGCCGGGGCCGTTTCGCCCTGGTGCAGCTGCCGGAGCGGTTCATGGAATCCATGGAGCTGGCCATCCGGTACAAGCTGCAGCCCAAGAAACTGCAGTGGGTCCACTCCGCGGTGGACAAGCCCGCCTGGATCTTCCTCCTGGAGATGGTGAAGGGCGGCAGCTACGGACTGGAGGTGCTTCCTCCCCTGATCATGTACAAGCCGGACGGAAGTCTGACGGAGCAGGCGCTGGAAGCCATGGAAGGCAGGAGAGACAAGAAATGAGCGGAACATTATACCTGGTGGCCACGCCCATCGGAAATCTGGGGGACATGACGCCCCGGGCGCTGCAGGTGCTGGAGGAGGCGGATCTGATCGCCGCCGAGGACACCCGGCACACGCTGCAGCTGCTGAACCATTTTTCCATCAAGGGCCGGCTCATCAGTTACCATGAGCATAATAAAGACAAGCAGGGCCCTGTCCTGCTGGAGGAGCTGCTGGACGGCAAGGACATCGCGCTGGTGTCCGACGCCGGGTTCCCGGGGATCTCGGATCCCGGGGAGGCCATGGCGGCGCTGGCGGTGGAGCACGGCATCAAAGTGGTGCCGGTTCCCGGAGCCAATGCCTGCCTGTCGGCGCTGGTGGCGTCGGGGCTGCCCTCCACCCCCTTCTTTTTCGGGGCGTTCCTGCCCAAGAGCAAGAAGAACCGGAAGGAGCAGCTGGAAGCCTGGAAATACATCCCGGCCACCATCGTCCTCTACGAGGCGCCACACCGGATCAGGGAGGTCCTGAAAGACATCCTGGCGGTCTGGGGTGACCGGCGGATGGCTTTCGGCAGGGAACTGACCAAGATCCATGAGGAGTTCTGGCGGGGTACCGTCCAGGGCGCCCTGGACTATCTGAAAGAGAACACCCCCCGGGGAGAGTTCGTCCTTGTTATCGAGCAGAGCGGGGAGGAACCACCCTCGGAGGAGAGACCGGAGCCACTGGCGGCGGTGAAAGCGCTGATCGCCGGAGGCACGCCGAAGAAAGAGGCTTTGAGCCGCATCGCGAAAGAATACGGAGTTCCCAAGCGGGAACTGTATAATACATTATTACTTGAGGAAAAGGGGTCTGAAGGATGACAAAACCTTATTTTATCACTACACCGATTTACTATCCCAGCGAGAAACTGCATATCGGCCATGCGTACTGCACCACCATCGCCGATACCCTGGCCCGCTATCACAGAGGCAAAGGCGAGGATGTATTCTTCCTCACCGGCAGTGACGAGCACGGCCAGAAGATCCAGCGCAAAGCCGCTGAGCAGGGCGTCACTCCCATCGAGTACGTGGACAAGATCGTGGCCGGTTTCCAGAACCTGTGGAAACGCCTCAACGTGACCAATGACGACTTCATCCGCACCACCCAGGAGCGGCACACCGAAGTGGTCCAGAAAGTCATGACCCGTATTTTCGAGCAGGGTGACATCTACAAAAAGAACTACGAGGGCCTGTACTGCGTTCCCTGCGAGTCCTACTGGCTGGAGCGCCAGCTGGTTGACGGCAAATGCCCGGACTGCGGCCGTCCCGTGGAGAAGATGCAGGAGGAGAGCTACTTCTTCAACCTGTCCAAATATGCGGACCGTCTGCTGGAGCATATCGAGAAGCATCCCGATTTCATCCAGCCGGAATCCCGCCGGAACGAGATGATCAACTTCATCAAACAGGGTCTGGAGGACCTCTGCGTCACCCGTACCTCTTTCGACTGGGGCATCCAGGTTCCTTTCGACAAGAAACACGTGGTTTATGTATGGTTCGACGCCCTGCTGAACTACCTGACCGCCATCGGATACATGTCCGACGAGGCGAAATTCAAGAAATACTGGCCTGCCGACCTGCACCTGGTGGGCAAGGAGATCGTGCGGTTCCACACCATCATCTGGCCCATCATGCTGATGGCTATGGGCGAGGAGCTGCCGGAGCACGTGTACGGCCACGGCTGGCTGGTGGTTGACGGCGACAAGATGTCCAAATCCAAGGGCAACGTCATCGACCCCAACAAGCTGATCGACGAGTTCGGCGCCGACGCCATCCGCTACTTCCTGCTCCGCGAGATCAACCTGGGCCATGACGGCAACTTCTCCCGCGATGCCCTGATCACCCGTATGAACGCGGACCTGGCCAACGACCTGGGCAACCTGCTGTACCGCACCGTGAGCATGGTGGAGAAATACCATGGCGGCGTGCTGACCAACGAATGGTCCGCCGGCGAGGCAGAGGACGTGGAGCTGCGCAAACTGGCCGAGAAGACCCTGGTGGACTACCAGGAGCATATGGACAAGATGGAGATCAACGAGGCCATGAAGTCCGTATGGGCACTGATCGGCGAAGCGAACAAATACATCGACATCACCGCACCCTGGAACCTGGCCAAGGATCCGGAGCAGGACCGCAGACTGAAGCTGGTTCTCTACAACCTGGCCGAGACCCTGCGTTTCGTGGCGCTGATGATCGAACCCTATATGCCTGTCACCGCACCGAAGATCCTGGAACAGCTGGGGCTGGACGCAGGCGGCAAGCACCTGTTCAGCGACCTGAAATGGGGCGGTATCAAAGACGGCACCCATGTGGTGAAAGCGGAACCCCTGTTCCCCCGTATCGACGTGCTGCCTGACGGCAGAACCCTGGTAGGTGCCACCAAGAAATACGCCGGCAAGGTGTTCAACCCCGAGACCGGCAAACACGAGGAGTACGATCCGGCAGCGGAGAAAGCCAAAGCCGCCAAACCGGCTCCGGCCAAAGCGGAACCCGCCAAGAAAGAGGCTCCGAAGAAAGCCGCTCCGGCAGGCCCCGCCGAGGAAGTGACCATCGACGATTTCGGCAAGCTGGATCTGCGTGTGGCAACCATCCTCTCCGCGGAACGGGTACCCAAGACCGACAAACTGATGAAGATCCAGGTGGACATCGGCGGCGAGGAGCGGACCATCGTGTCCGGCATCGCCCAGCACTACACCGAGGAGCAGCTGGTGGGCCGCAATGTCATCGTGATCAAGAACCTGAAACCGGTGAAACTGCGTGGCATCATGTCCTACGGCATGCTGCTGGCGGCTTCTGACGGCGAAGGCAACCTGGTACTGGCGGACGCGCCGGCGATCAAGGCCGGCAGCCGCGTGAAATAACGGCTGGTGATACTATGTCACGTTTAGGAATTATCGACACCCACGCCCATCTGGACGACGGACGCTTCGACAGCGACCGGGAGGAGCTCATGGAGAAGCTCTCCCGGGACATGGAGGCGGTGATCAACCAGGCCACCACCTACGAGACCTCCCTGGTCTCCATTGAGATGGCCGAACGGTATGATTTCGTCTATGCCGCGGTGGGCTGGCATCCGGAAGACCTGGCGGGCATCAAGTCGGAAAGCTATATCGCCGACCTGGAGAAACTGGCGAAGCATCCGAAAGTGGTGGCTATCGGGGAGATCGGACTGGACTACTACTGGAAAGAGAACGAACCGAAAGAAGTGCAGAAACTGCGGCTCCATCAGCAGGTGGAGCTGGCCCTGTCCCTGGACCTGCCGGTGGTGATCCACGACCGGGAGGCACATGGCGACTGCATGGAATACTTCTGCCACCAGGCTCCGAAGAACCTGCGGGCGGTGTTCCACTGCTACTCCGGTTCCCTGGAGATGGCGAAAGAGCTGTGGAAGCGTGGTTACTACCTGGGCTTCGGCGGCTCCTCCACCTTCAAGAACAACAAGAAGGGCCGGGAAGTGCTGGCGGCCTGTCCGGCGGAACTGATGCTGCTGGAGACGGACTGCCCCTACCTGACGCCGGAACCCTACCGGGGACGGCGGAACGACCCCTCCTTCACGGAGTTCGTGGCGGAGAACGCGGCCAAGGTCCGCGGCACCACTTTCGAGGCCATCGCGGAGCAGACCACCCGGAACGCGAGAATCCTTTTCGACCGGATGGGGAAAGCCTGATCCGGGAAAGAATCGCATACGGAAACAATGAAAGGCACCGGCATGCCGGTGCCTTTTTCACGGAAGAAACAGGAAAGGAGAGCGGTACAGGATGAAGGAGAGAAGTGTGGCACAGGTCATCGGAGACCGGCGGAGCATTCGCCGTTTCAAGGCGGACCCGGTGGAGCGCAGTGTGCTGGAGGACATCCTCCGGGCCGGCATCGCGGCCCCCTCCTCCAAGAACCGCCAGCCCTGGCATCTGACGGTGCTGGAAGGGGCGGCCAAGGAGCGGGTGCTGAGGGTGATGGAGCAGGGACTGGCGCGTGAGAAGGAGGCGGAGACGCCTTTTCTCACGGAAAGCGGCCAGTTCCTGCCGGGAGCGGTCCACTCCCTCTCCATCATGCGGCAGGCGCCGGTGCTGGTGCTGATGAGCAACAGCCTGGCGGCGGAACCGGACTTCGCCCGGGGACTGGAACGGGACGTCCGGGCGGGAGAGATCTGCAGGGTCCAGTCAGTGGCGGCGGCCATCGAGAACATGCTCCTGGCGGCGGAGGAGCGGGGCATCGGGTCCCTCTGGCTGGGGGACATCTTCTTCGCCTATCCGGAGCTCCAGGCCTGGCTGGACCGGGAGGTCCCGGGGCACGGCATGCTGGTGGCGGGCATCTCTTTCGGCCACCCGGATGAGACACCCGGACCCCGCCCGCGAAAAGATTTCACAAAAAGTGTTACTTTTTTCACAGAATAGAGGGGCGAACATAGCCCTTTTTACGTTCGCTTTTTGACCGGAAAAACACAACATATAGTATATTTTATAGTAAAATATGGACATATTGTGGAGAAAGAATGTTCATTTGACGGATTTTCCGCTTTTATGATAAAATGTACCCGTTGTTAGGAGGGTTGAAAGTGAATCGAGTTGTAAATTATGTCTTGAAAAAGGTAATGACGGAAGCATTTGTGTTCGTTTCCATTGCAACCGTCTTATGTGTCATGACCTTTTTGGAGGCATCGGTGGTTGCGGCTTCCGCAGTGAAAAGCGTGACAGAGCGTCAGGCTACTGTCGCGTCGGAAAGCGAATCGCCCAATACAGTGAAAATCTTCAAGTATGGGATTGCCCGTGAGTTCAGCACATCCAAAGGAACCGTGGCGGAAACCCTGGCGAGGCTGAACATGGCCTACGTCAAAAATGCGGTATACCCCGCTCCGGAAACCAAGGTGAAAGACGGGATGATCATCCACGTACTGGGAAGAAACTCCCAGCTTGTCACCGAAGAGAGCCCTGTGGCTTTCGAAACGGAGTATATTGACGACCCCGCCATGGACTACGGCGAGACCAGAGTGGAACAGGGCGGCGTCATGGGCAAGGATGAAGTGACCTACGAGAACATTCTCCGTACCGGTATGGAGGAGAAGATCGAATTGGCGAGAAAACGCCTGGTGGAACCTCAGAAAGAGGTGGTCCGCCGCGGCATCGCCAAGACCGTATGGACAGACAAGGGCTATGTGCCCTATAAGAAGAAAATGGTGGTGGAAGCTTCCGCCTATACCCTGGCAGAAGGCTCCGGCCATGGACTGACCTCCATCGGTCTGGTTCCCGACGAGGGTATCGTGGCGGTGGATCCCAGAGTGATCCCGTACCACACCAGAATGTACATCCCCGGCTACGGCTTCGCTATCGCAGGTGATACCGGCGGCGCTATCCGCGGCAACCGGATCGACCTGTTCATGCACAGCTATTACAAGGCCATCCATTGGGGACGGCAGGAGCTGGAGATCTACATCCTCTCATAAAAGAAGATAACACAGAAACAAAACCGAAAGACACACATAGGGGAATGTCCTCCCGCAGCCGCCACCGGGCGGAAGTGAAGAGGACAGGACCCGCAAGAAACGGACAAATACTGTAGAAGACGGGGACAGGCTCTGCCTGTCCTCTTTTCTGCCCGGGGAGAAGAATACGATGATCAAAGAAGTTATTGTGGTGGAAGGAAAAATGGACACGCTGGCAGTGCAGCGCGCCGTGGAATGTGATACCATAGAGACAGGGGGATTCGCCCTGCGCCCGTCCACATTGCGGCAGATTGAGGCCGCGTATAAGAAGAGAGGCATCATCATCCTCACAGACCCGGACGGTGCCGGCGAGCGGATCCGCAAATATCTGACGGAACGTTTCCCCGATGCCGGACAGGC
>CALAZX010000312.1 GCA_937926555.1 uncultured Negativicutes bacterium
AGGCGGTATGGCGGCGCATCAAGGCGGATGGTTATACACCGGTACGTTCCGGAGTCCTGCTGTATTTTGACATCTTCTTCCAACATGAGTCGGAAACGGTCATCCACAATCCGGAAGTGGAAGTGGTCATGCATGACTGCGGCTGCACGAATACGGATATGAACATCAATTATGGCGGCGGCATCCGCTACAGGCTCACAGCACTGGACAGGATTCCCGGATCCAATATCGCTACCCGGTGGCGGGGGGCGTTCCAGGGAGACTTCTCTGCAGGCGACATAGTCAGGTTCTCTCTGCTCAGCGTGAACTGCGCCCGGGCCGACATACCGTCCATCACGGTGCGCCTGACAGGGGGGAACCTGGTGCCGGTGGAGACCACCGTCCCGTTCCGGATCAGGGAGGACAAGCGGCTGATAAGAAGATGAGAGAAAGATAAGAAAGTAAGAACAAGAGAAGAGCGGAATAAAAGCGGGATAAGATAAAAGATGTCCTGTGGCATTGAAGCAAGGCGGTTCACACCGTCTTGCTTTTTTATTTGCCGTTGTGTCCTTTCCGGACACCAAAAGCCTTCCACCGTTCTGTAGAATGAAGATAACAAAGGTAACCTTTGGATTGACTTCCGTCCGGCATGCAAAGCAGATGGAAGTATTTGGGAGACATCCGGATGAATCCGCACGAGGCTAAAGGACAGGGGAGAGGAGGTGGAAGAAGGATGACGGAGATGGATGGAGGGGAGAACGCCCCCGGAAAAACAGGAATCCGTGAAGAAGCGTCACAGGACAAAAAGTCGCGACAGGAAAACGACTGGCGTTTCCGATTGGGGCTGAGAATCATCCTGGAACGCAACCGGAAAAGCCTGAGCCAGAAAGAGCTGGCGCACCGTCTCGGTATATCCAGGCAGCATCTGTCACGTATCGAGCATGGGAAAAGCAGTTGCAGCGTGAAGCTGCTGCGGGCCATCGCCGGAGAGCTGGAAATGGATCTGTGCCTGCTGATGAGAAAAGAGTGAGAAGTGAGATGAGGATGGATGACCGGTGCGGAACAATTCCGACGGCAGCAGCTGAAAGATTACATCCGTTCTCTATAAAGCACATATGTTACAGGTATAGAACGGGAGAGGGGGCATGAATACGGTATAATTATATACATATTAACAGTAGTGGATATCATTAAGAAAGTTGCGGATACAGGACGTGATCGCCATGTTTGCCGAAGAATACAGAAAAATAGGGTTGAATGTATTGTACCATCGCCGGAAAAAAGGGCTGACACAACTGCAGCTTGCCCACAAATCCGGTGTCTCACGGTCCCGTATTTCCGATATCGAGAACGGCAAGGAACTGTTCCGTCTGGAATCGCTTCTGATGATTGCAAAAGCATTGGAGGTCGATTACAGGGAGCTCCTGCTGTCCTTTGATGAGAAGTGAGAGGTGATGCCGGATAGGAGGTTGTGAATCTGCAGACTGGAACAATGGGAAACATTTTGGTCACCGCATAATATATTTGAAGAAAAGGGGTTTTGATATGAAAAAAGAGTATTTTTCTTTTGAAGGGCGGCTCAACCGCAAAAAATATTTTCTGCGTACACTTCTTGTCTCGCTTATCTATTCAATCATCATGGGTGTCTCGATGTTCGTGTTGATTGGCGGCGGTCTGTATGGAAACTCCTCCGGTCTGGCGTTGCTGGGTACGCTGTTGCTGATCGCATCATCGGTAGTGGGCACTGTCATGCTGTTCTCCTTTGCAGTGAGACGGGCACACGACCTGAATCATTCCGGATGGTATGTGCTCTTGGGGATACTGATTTATCCGTATGTGCAGTTCCTCTTCCAAAAAGGTACGGTAGGGGATAACCGGTACGGACCCGATCCCCTGCAGCAGGTGGAGAAGGTCTGAGAAGACAGGTGTTCCATCCGTATAGGAAAGAGGTGAGTTGATGGAGTACATTCTGATTTTCGCTTATATGTTTCTGGGATACCAGGCCAATATGTATCTGCGGCGGGTCGTTCTGAACCAGGTGGCTGTGCTTTATACGGATACCATGCGGTTCTATCTGATGCAGCTGTTCTGGGGATTCGCACTTGGCTGGATCACTATTCCTCTGGCGGTAGTGATCGGTCTGTTCAAGATGGCGACACAGAAAAGCGAAGAGAAATAAACAATAAAAAGCTTCCACACAGGTGGAAGCTTTTTTCTCTGTCTTTGAACGCCGCACGGGCCACTGAAGCCGGGAAATGGCTTCTGGGAGGCGGGAAATCATGGGGATGGTATAAGATGTGTTCTGCGGAATAAAAACCCTCAGAAAGGGTTTCCCGCAGGGAGAAGCGCCGCCGCGGTCCGACAGGTCATATGATCACAGGACGGCAAAAGAAAAGCGCCCACGTATGTGGGCGCTTTTGTGTTTCAAGGGTGACCGGGCATATTGCCGTATGGTTTCCGGTCATTGCTGGTTCTGATTTGCGTTCAGCTCGTTCTTGTAGAACAGCACAATCTCGATACGTCTGTTACGGGCCATCATCTCTTTCGTACGGTTGTCCTGCTGCAGCTGTCCCAGGTTGTAGTCCAGGCCTGCCTCGCGGCCTACCGGTTTGTATTTGCTGAAAGAGGTGGCCGACATCAGGTATTCGGCCGGATTGATACCCACATTGTTCTGCAGGAATTTGTAGACAGACATGGCGCGTTCGGATGCCAGCTGCAGGTTCTCGTCATCGCCGCCGGAGATATCCGCGTGACCCTGGATCTGGATCTCGCTGATGTTGGCCAGGTTGCTCTTCACTACAGGGCCCACCACGCTGAGCACTTCCGTGCCCGCAGGTTTGAGGGTGCTCTCATTGGTGTCGAACAGCACTTTGTCGCTGAAGGTGATTGTCTGTCTGTCCAGCTTGTTGATGATCGTGATGTCGGACTTGGATTCTTTCGCCTCCTTATTCGACTGCAGCGTGTCCTTGTCCGAGATGACGCTGATGGTGTAGCGGTTGCCGATCTGCTCGTGGATCTGCGTGCTGATCATCTTCTGGCTGTCTCTGGCACGGTCCAGGTTCTCACTGCCTGCCGCGATCATCTTGGAGACCACGAAAAGGATGATCAGGACCACCAGCACCAGGGAAAGCATCAGGTCGGTGAAAGAGGGCCAGAAATTGAAGTTGAATTTATCTCTAAACATATTCCACCCACCTCAATGCGTTTTTGCGGTATTGGCAAGCACCTCGTTGAGTCTGGCCTGGGTCTCCGCATTGCTCTGGAGCACCTTGGTGATCTCGCTCTGCTGCTGTTCCAGCGAGCTGAGACGGGATACCATCATGCCCTGCACGCCGATGCTCATCACCAGGAGGATGGCGATGATGATGAGGGGCAGATGTTTCTTGACCAGGCTGAGGATGCCCGGCTTGCCGCTTTCAGACGGCATGGCTGCGATATCTTCCTCCGGCATGCCGGTGGAAGCATCCGTCATAGCCGCGGCCGGCGCATCCGGGGACAGAGCCGCGGCTGCCGTTGCGGGAGCGGGTCTCAAAGCGCCTTTTTGCAGTTCTTTGAGGATGGCTTCCAGCTGGGTCTCCATTCGGCTGCTCTGCTCGGAATGCTGCGTCGTGGCCGCCACGATTTCTTTCAGCTCTTCTGGTTTGAGGCCGGCCGATTGACCGATTTTCCCCAGCATCTGCTTGAGACCGAAGCCGAAATCTTCCATCATCTTCGCCATCTCATTTTTCACTTCTGACAGCGGATTGTTGATCTTGTCAAGGTTCTCCGCGGCGGCGTTGATGTTGGCGGAGATGTTCTGGAGGTCCGCTGTGAGCTGTGTCCGCAGGGGATCTGTGATATTGCGGATCAGATGGCTCTCCCGCTCCTCCATGCTGCGGGTGGCGGCGATATTGGCGTCGATGCACTGCTGCAGGGTGTCCTGCATGGTATGGTGCATTTTCATGTAGTTGTCATCGTACACCTTCAGTGCGTTGATGACATTGTCCAGCTGTGCGGCCTGGGCCACATAGCTCTCCTTGATGGAGTCGGTGTTCGCGGTGGACGCCTGGGAGAAGGAGCTGATCAGCGTATCGATCTGCTGAGCCTGCTCCACGTAGGCGGCTTTCAGGTCCGCATTGTTCTTGGCGTTCTCCGCGGAGAAGTTGGAGATGATGGTGGCCAGTTTCTCGCTCTGGGCAGCGTACTGGGAATTGATCAGCTCGCTGCTCTTGAAGGTTTCCTGGGCCAGGTCGTTGATGTGGCTGGTGATCTCGGCGTTCTGCTGTTCGAACTGCTGGTGGATCTGGGCCAGCGTGTTCTTGAGCTGGTCCATTTTCTGGGCGCCTTCGATGAACGTGGCGTTGGAGGCGGTGACAGCCTCGGTGGTCTGCTTCAGGGCCTCGATGGTCTGGTTGGCCTCGGTCAGGTTATGAAGCAGGTCCTGGGCGCCGGTGTTGATGCCGGAGGCCTGGTTCAGGGTATCCTTGATCTTGGCCATGGTGTTCTCGCCCTTCTGGAAGTCAGTGGGGTACAGAACAGGAAGCCAGATGTTGATGGTGCTGTTGGTCAGTTTCTCGCTGAGACGGTTGATGGCGCCTTCCTGGATGAAGAAGGTGAACCCGGCCACGAACACGATGGTGCAGAATACACCCCACATACTGGGGGCGAAAGCGCCTTTCAGGTTGAGGAACAGGTTGGACAGCTCGGCGGCGGTGTTGTTGGACTGGGCGCTGATGATGAAGCCGTCACCGTTGAAAGAGCCGATACTGATGGCCAGACCTACCAGCGTGCCGAGAATGCCGATGACCAGGAACAGGGAGATGGTGGTGCGGATGGTGTCCACACCGGCGAAGATCTTGTTGACGGTGTTTTTCACCAACAGGTCCGCATCCAGGCGGCTGCTCTTGTGACCGGCATCGTAAATGGCTTTCAGATGGTCAAACAGGGGTTCCAGGGTCTTGTCGTCGAGAGCCCCGTTCTTCTCCTGCAGCTTGGCGCGGATGGATTCTTTGTAGTTGTTGAAACTGGTGGCCACATCCACATTGTTCATCTTGAGGACACTTTCCAGGAAAGAGACATCCTGGAGTTCGTCCAGTATTGCGAGGTTGCGGTTGGCGCGGATTTTCACGTTGACGCATTTGCACAATGCGATAAATGCGAAAAACCAGATGACGCCGATGATGATCTGGAGGGCCAGTGAGTTGGGCCAGACATAAGCGAACATGGGAATTGCTCCTTTACATTAGTTTAAATCAGTTCAAGCATACCTTTTTTATACAGCTTGTAGGTTGGCGGAGTGACAGAAGAGTCTTTCTTGAAAAGTGCAGGTCTGAGCAGCTTTCCATTGCAGTTCTGCTGGTTATTCAGCTTCTCCGGATTGGTGATATCGAAGGCCAGTGTAAACCCAAATTGCTCGAGCAGACCGCTATTGAGCTGGTCATTCTCAAGGAGAATTTTGCTGATACTTATAGCATAGCAGGAAACCCAGGTGTTTGAATCCACGGAGAGCAGTGGGAGTTTCTTTCCTTGAAAATCGCTTCCCGGTTCCGCTTCGACCAATGTGAGCTCCTGGGAATTATCATTGAAATTGTTTTTGGCCCACCTGCTGATCTGATCAGTATGGGGAGCGAAGAATTGATAGTCTGATGCATCATCCTCGTTGAATTCCGTCGTGAAGGCCTCAAGCTGTTCCGGCACCGTTAAGGGGTGTGAAACGTCAGGAGCAGTTTTCTCGGCAGGGATGGTATCCGTAGGACTGATGATGGAACGGGCTGCTGTCGTTGAGGGAGGCTGCTCCTGGGGCTGTGCATATCTGGCCGTGGGGCGTGGGGCAGATGTGGTAGCTGTGGTGATGGACGGAGCGGTTGAAGATGCCGTCAGGTGCTTCAGATTCGCGATTTCCGCCTTCAGCGCGGTTAGTTCTGCCTGATTTTCCTCGATAGTTCTTGTCATTTTCTCAAGTCGGTCCATCTTTTCATCCAGGGGCTTGAGATGAGCCTCTGTAAATTCGGAGTAAAAATTATGGAGAAGAGGTTTCACCAGAGGTCTGAGATTCTCGGTGGATGGTGTTGTGGTATCATTCTGCTCCAAGTGATAAATGACATTTTCCAGGGTGTCGGAGAGTTGTCTTGTGATCTGCGCAAGGCTTTCAAATGCGGCGCGGAGTTCAGGGGTGTTGGTTGTCATGGGAAAACCTCCTTGAAGATAGAAAAGAAAATGGCTCTCAGGGATATGATCCTTGCTTTGAGCCATTTTCAAAAAAATATCAGATTAAATCAGCTTGAGACATTCTTTCAGAACCATGATGAAGAGGGGCTCGACCATAATGTTTTGTTCATCACTGGAATTGTTCACCAGCTGCTGGTTCACATTTCTCCAGATGGTGTAGAAGTCTCTATCATTGAGTTCGATAGGAGGAAGTTCAAGCTGAGCTGCCGCATTGTTGAATCCGGTCAGGAACAGTTTGAAAATGGTCCGGTCCTAATCACCCTGCACAATTTTCTGCGCGAGCTCCTGAGCCGCGCTGGCCGAGCGAGCGGCCTTCTC
>CALAZX010000313.1 GCA_937926555.1 uncultured Negativicutes bacterium
TGCTCAAAATGCTCCAGGAGAGCTATCTCAATTCTGTCAAGGTCATTTACATCGATCCGCCGTATAATACGGGGAACGATTTTATCTATAATGATGATTTCAAAGTGAGCGGTAAGGATTATCAGGACCGGAGCGGTGAAATGGATGAGGAAGGTAACCGGTTGTTCAAGAATACGGATTCCAATGGTCGTTTCCACTCTGACTGGTGCTCCATGATCTATTCCCGTCTTCTTTTGTCCAGGAATCTTTTGAGTGATGATGGTGTCATTTTCATCAGTATTGATGATAATGAGCAGGAGAACTTGAAGAAAATCTGTGATGAGGTTTTTGGCGAGCGGAATTTTCTGGCGCAGGTCATCTGGGAAAGAGCTTATGCTCCGGTGAATCTGAAGAAGCATTTCTCTGAGAGCCATGACTACATCATATGTTATGCGAAGGATAAGGAACGGGCTATTTGTCATGGGATACCGAGAAGTGCGGAAGCGGACAGCCGGTATAGCAATCCGGATAATGATCCGAGGGGAATATGGCAGTCTGATAATTTATCAGTGGGCCCTGCCGTCGAAAGCAATATTTATGAAATTGTTACTCCTAGCGGTAGGAAAGTATTGCCTCCGAATGGGTATAGTTGGCGTCTGAATCAAGGAAAATTTCAACAATACGTGAAAGACAATCGAATCTGGTTTGGTGCTGATGGAAATAATGTTCCAAGAATTAAACGTTTTCTCTCCGAATTGAATAAATCTGGAATCACACCGATGACAATATGGAAATACCAGGATGTGGGACACTCTCAAGATGCGAAGCAGAATCTGAAGAAACTCTTTGACGGGAAGGCATTCTTTGACTACCCCAAATCGATAGAACTGATCAAGCGGTGTCTGCAACTGTATTCTGATCCGGATTCCGTTATTATGGACTTCTTTTCCGGTTCTGCCACCACAGCGCATGCGGTAATGCAGCTGAATGCGGAGGATGGCGGGAAACGTAAATTCATCATGGTTCAGTTGCCTGAGATATGCCCTGAGAAATCTGCTGCATATAAAGCGGGTTATAAAAATATCTGTGAGATCGGCAAGGAGCGCATCAGACGCGCCGGAGAGAAGATCAAAGCGGATTATGCGGATGAAAAGGGGATTGAGAACCTGGATGTAGGGTTCCGTGTGTTAAAGTCGGACAGCAGCAATATGAAAGATATATATTATACTCCCGGAGAGTATTCACAGGATTTACTGTCCTATATGGAGTCCAATATAAAAGAGGACCGCTCTGACATGGACCTCCTTTTCAGTTGCCTTCTTGAATGGGGCATTCCGCTTTCCTATGAGCATATTATCGAGAAAATTGGAGGGAAGACGGTTCACATCTATAATCATGGAGATCTGATAGCTTGTTTTGAGGAAAACATCGGTGAAGATGTGGTGAAAGAAATCGCCAGGAAGAAACCGCTCCGAGTGGTGTTCCGTGATGACGGCTTCGGAAACAGCCAGGATAAAATCAACGTGGAGGAGATTTTCAAGCTCCTTTCGCCGGATACAAGTCTGAGAGTGCTGTAAGGGGGAGAATACGTTGAAACTGAAGTTCAAGCACCAGAAATTCCAGGCTGAAGCGGCGAAAGCCGTCGTGGATGTGTTCAGCGGCCAGCCCCATCTTACATCTTCTTACCTGATAGACCAGGGGCAGATGCAACGGCAGAAGACACTCTATGACGAGGAGTTTTTTACCGGATGGTGCAATCAGCCCGTCCTGCCGGAAATATCGGACAAGATTATTCTGGAGAATCTTCGCGGGGTTCAGTGCGAGAATGGGCTCAAACCATCTGAAAGACTGGAAGGAAAGTACAATCTGACCATCGAGATGGAGACCGGCGTGGGTAAGACCTATACCTACATCAAGACCATGTATGAGTTATATAAGCACTATGGTTGGAGCAAGTATATTGTGGTAGTGCCCAGCATTGCCATCCGTGAAGGTGTCTATAAATCGTTCCAGGTGACACAGGACCATTTTGCGGAAGAATATGGGTCGAAAATAAGATTTTTCATCTATGATTCAAGCAGACTGTCTGAAATAGACCAGTTCGCATCGGACAACGGTATCAATGTCATGATCATCAATTCCCAGGCGTTCAATGCCAATGGGAAAGACGCCCGTCGTATATATGCTGAGCTGGATGAGTTCAAAAGCAGACGGCCTATAGATGTCATCGCCAAGACGAATCCTATTGTCATCATCGATGAGCCACAGTCTGTGGAAGGCAAGAAGACAAAGGCGAATCTGAAGCATTTCAATGCGCTGATGACTCTCCGTTATTCTGCCACGCACCGGAAAGACTCCATCTATAACATGGTGTACCGGCTGGATGCCATGGAGGCTTATAACAAGAAACTGGTCAAGAAAATCCAGGTGAAAGGTATCTCGCAGAGCGGCAGCGGAGTTTCAGACGGGTTTGTCTATCTGGAGGGAATCAATCTTTCCAAAGCGGCGCCGACGGCTACGGTGCAGTTTAATGTAAAGGGCAAAGCCGGAATCAGAAAAGTGGTGCGCCGTGTTTCGGAAGGCGACAACCTGTATCCTCTTTCCGGAGAGTTGGAGGAGTATAAGAACGGCTACACGGTCTCCCGCATTGACGGAAGG
>CALAZX010000314.1 GCA_937926555.1 uncultured Negativicutes bacterium
CCGCCGCATGCTGGATGAGCGTGGACTGAAGACCGACATCCAGGTGGACGGCGGCATCAACGCCGAGACCGCGAAACTGGTGGTTGGCGCCGGCGCCACAGTGCTGGTGGCAGGTTCCTACGTCTATGGCGCGGAGGACACCGCCAAGGCCATCGCCTCCCTGAAAGGCTGAGGGGCCACGGCATCCTGTGACTTTTCTGCGAACCCCGGCGGGGGAGAGAGGCTCCCCGGTTGACAAGGAGCGCGGAAACGATTACACTTAAAAAGGTAAAAGACAAAAGAATAAACTGATATGAATAGAAAGTCTTTGAGGCAGGGCGCGATTCCCTACCGGCGGTATAGTCCGCGAGCGTAACAGCATGATCCGGTGCGATTCCGGAACCGACAGTACAGTCTGGATGAGAAAAGACGGCTAGGTGTGTTAACTGACCGCAGATTTGTCCCTCAAGACAACTCTGCGGTTTTTTGCCTCTATTCGTCTCGAATGGAGTGAGAACCATGGAAAAAGAGAAGGAAAGCAAGAAGGAAAGCGGCGCCGGAGACCTGCAGCTGATGGAGCGGGCCCTGGAGCTGGCGGCCCGGGGACGGGGGACCACATCCCCCAATCCCATGGTGGGCTGCGTCATCACGGACAGCGAGGGCGCCGTGGTGGGGGAAGGCTGGCATGAGAAGGCCGGCCAGGCCCATGCGGAGGTGCGGGCCCTGGAGGACCTGGCATCCCGGGGGAAGACAGGCCACACGGCCTATGTGACCCTGGAGCCCTGCTCCCATTTCGGCCGCACCGGCCCCTGCTGCGAGGCCCTCATCAGAGCGGGCCTGAAGCGGGTGGTGGTGGCCATGACCGACCCCAATCCCCTGGTGGCCGGCAGAGGCGTCCGGCGGATGGAGGAGGCCGGCATCAAGGTGGAGACGGGACTGTGCGGAAGTGAGGCCGCCCGGCTCAACGAGAAGTTCCTCACCTGGATCACGAAGCGGCGTCCCTTCATCTCCCTGAAGTACGCCATGACCCTGGACGGGAAGATCACCACGGCGTCCCGGGACTCCCATTTCGTCACGGGACCGGAGGCCCACCGGTTCTCCCACGGGCTCCGGGTGGAGCATGACGCCATCCTGGTGGGCATCGGCACCATCCTGGACGACGACTCCCAGCTGACGGCACGGCTGGCGGAGGGGCCCAATCCCCTGCGGATCGTGCTGGACAGCCGGGGACGGATCCCCCTGGAGGCCGCGGTGCTGAAAGACGACGCGGACACCCTCCTGGTGACGGGGGAGGATGTGGCGCCGGAGAAACTGGCGGCATTGGAGAGACTTCCCCGGGTGGAGGTGCTGCGGCTGCCTTTGGCAGAGGGGCGTATCCCCCTGGACCGGCTGATGGAGGAACTGGCGGAGCGCCAGGTGGCCTCGGTGCTGGTGGAAGGCGGCAGCCGGGTGCTGGGCTCCTTCCTGGACAGCGGCCTGGCGGACCGTGTCTACGCCTTCATCGCCCCCAAGCTGGTGGGCGGTGAGAAGGCCCTTCCCGCCATCGGCGGCAGGGGTATCGGCAGAATGGCGGACTGCGCCATGGTGGAGAACCCTGAATTCATCCCCCTGGGCCGGGACCTGCTGTGGACCGGACGGGTGGTATTCAATAAGAAGGAAACGGTGACGGAGGAGAAGCCGTCCCGGAATGACAGCAGCGGCGGGGAAGCTGCCGCGGAAGACGGGAAAGAAAGGAAGGATGGCCCATGTTTACAGGACTGATCGCGGAACTGGGGACGGTGGACCGGCTGGTGGAAGGAAGCGCCAGCTGCAAGCTGTCCGTCCGGGCCCGGAAGATCATGGAGAACCTGAAAATCGGTGACAGCGTGGCGGTGAACGGCGTCTGCCTCACGGTGGTGTCCCTCCAGAGCGGAGGCTTCACCGCGGACGTGATGCCGGAGACCGTGCGGCGCACCACCTTCCGGGAGCTGGTGTCCGGCTCCCCGGTGAACCTGGAGAAGGCTCTCCGCCCGGCGGACGGGCTGGACGGCCATATAGTGGCGGGCCATGTGGAGGGTGTGGGCGCTGTCTCCTCCATCAAGCCCGAGGGGAACGCCCTGGTCTACTGGATCAAGGCCCCCCGGGAACTGCTGCGCTACGTGGTGGAGAAAGGCTCCATCGCCATCGACGGCATCAGCCTCACGGTGGTGGGAGTGGACGGGGAGGGCTTCGGCGTGTCCCTGATTCCCCATACGGCGAAAGTCACCACCCTGGGCAGCAAGGCCCCCGGCAGCTATGTGAATCTGGCGACGGATATCCTGGCCCGGTATGTGGAACGGCTGCTGCTGTTCCCGAAAGAGGGGAAGGGTCCGGCAGATGCCGGACAGAAGGAGTCCGGCGGCGGCCTGACCCTGGAGTTTCTGCAGAAAAACGGATTTTAACCTGGAGGAGGAATATATAGATGGAAAATTTCAAGTTCAATACAGTGGAAGAGGCGATTGAAGCCATCAAGGCCGGCAAGATGGTGCTGGTGGTGGACGACGAGGACAGGGAGAACGAGGGCGACCTGATCATGGCGGCCGAGTTCTGCACCGGCGAGGACATCAACTTCATGGCCAAGGAGGCCAGAGGTCTGATCTGCATGCCGGCGGCGCCGGAGATCATGGACAAGCTCCAGTTCGGCTCCATGGTGGCCAAGAACACGGACAACCACGAGACCGCGTTCTCTGTGACCATCGACCATGTGGACACCACCACGGGCATCTCCGCTTTCGAGCGGGCCTACACCATCCGCAAATGCGCGGAGGAGGGCGCCCAGCCCGGCGATTTCCGCCGGCCCGGCCATGTGTTCCCCCTGCGGAGCCGTGAGGGCGGCGTGCTGGTGCGCACCGGCCATACCGAGACCACCACGGACCTGTGCACCCTGGCGGGCCTGACCCCGGTGGGCATCTGCTGCGAGATCATGAAGGATGACGGCCATATGGCCCGGACCTCCGACCTGATCCCCTTCGCCAGGAAGCACAACCTGGTGTTCATCACCGTGGCTTCCCTGGTGGCCTACCGGAAGAAGACCGAGAAGATGGTGCACCGTGTGGCCGAGGCGAAGCTGCCCTCCAAATACGGCACTTTCAAGATCATCGCCTATGAGAACGACCTGGACGACCTGTGCCATGTGGCCATCGTCAAAGGCGACGTGGCGGGCAAGAAGGACGTCATGGTCCGTGTCCATTCCGAATGCCTCACCGGCGACGCTTTCGGCAGCCTGCGCTGCGACTGCGGCGACCAGCTGGGCTCCGCGCTGCGGATGATTGAAAAAGAGGGCACGGGTGTGGTAGTATATATGCGTCAGGAAGGCCGCGGCATCGGCCTGGCCAACAAGATCCGGGCCTACGACCTGCAGGACCAG
>CALAZX010000315.1 GCA_937926555.1 uncultured Negativicutes bacterium
CGGAAATCCACAGCCCATGGGAGTTATCCACAGAAAACACCCTTTATCCACAGGAAAATAGCCAGTTATCCACAGAAATCGAAGGATAACATCAGTTTATCAACAAGAAGAACCCTCTCTGCTTTCAAGGCGGAGAGGGTTCTTTTTATGTCTTTTTGTGAAACCGGGCTGTGGATAACCTGCCTGTGGATAAAATGTGGACAACCGGCAGGGGAGGGGCGGAATTCCGGCATGACGGATGTTTTCCGTGAAGGGAGAAAAAGTGACAGAAGAAACAGCGGCGGTCAGCAAAGTGATACGTTCCGAACCGGCGGCGGTCAGCAAAGGATATGTCCGGATCTGCCGGATAAGAACAGCGATCTGCCCCAAAGCAGCGGACAGGAGAAAAGTGATTTGTTCCAGGCATAAAAAAGACCACCGGTGGTTTAAGCCGGTGGTTAAAATAAATGTGCGCTGTGAAGCACGCGTATTGCCGTAGTCATATGCGCGATTGTCATGTCACTTGCCACATTTCCGTACGGGAGCCGGAAATTCCTGCCCCGTTCTTTCCAGTCTGAAGTCTTATACTGTATCTTATCATGCAACACGCCGTTTTGTCACGGAGATATTGCTTAAGCGTTCTTTTTACGGTCCTCCCTGATGAGGCGGAGGAGCAGCTCCTCTGTCAGGTCCTCCTCGCTGTAGACGGGGATACCGTGTTTTTTCAGCAGGGCCGCCGTCACGCCGGAGCCGGGAATCTTATTCCCGCTGAAGGTGCCGTCATAGATGAGGTGGGAGCCGCAGGAAGGACTCCGTTCCTTGAGGATGGCCGCGGTGACAGGGCTGTCCGCAGCCAGCGCCAGGGCCAGGGCCCGTTCCGCACCCAGGCGGAAGGCCGGGGTGACGTCGCTGCCCTCCCTGTTCAGGACACGGGCGGTTCCGGACCAGATATCCTCACCCCGGAAGCCTTCCTCAATCTCCGCCGGAGGACGGGGGATGGGAAGCTCTCCCAGGCATTCGGGACAGACCGGCAGGAACACCGCCGGGTCGAAATGCTCCGTCAGAAGGGGGAAATGGTTGTTGCCCCCGCTGTATTTCACGTTCTTGCCAAGCAGGCAGGCGCTGACCAGGATCATGACCGGTCACCTGCCTTTTT
>CALAZX010000316.1 GCA_937926555.1 uncultured Negativicutes bacterium
GTTGTTCCGGGGAGGCCACACATCCTCGCGGACTGCTCCGCCCCTCACGTTCTGCCGGCGGGTTCTTGCCAGACCCGGCTGCACGGTGGGCGAAAGCATGGCCTTCTGCGCGTAATAGGCTTTCAGCGCGGGAATCAGCCCCTCCAGGATATAATCCGGAGCCGGCGGTTCCGAGCGGAGAATGCCCTCGTCATCCACGGTGAGGACCAGGTTGTCGTACTGTTCCCCTCCGTTGGTTGTCAGCGTAACTGTTATTGTATCATCTTTCTCCTGGAAGAAGCAATCTTTTAATTCACGGGATTCCTTGATTTTCTCCCATTCCAGGTAGAAGCCGTAAAGCTTCTTCTGTGCCTCTTCGGGGATGTCCTCCCCCACCACCACGGTCTCCGTCTCCTCGATGGGCGTGCAGTCCATGTCCTCATGGACCGTGCCGTCCTCCAGGGTGACGGTCACGGTGAGCACGTAGTCCCTCTCATGGAACTCGGCGCTCCGGATCTGCCAGCGGTCTTTCCAGGCCTCCACGCAGTCCCCGCAGATGAGCTTGGCTTCCCGCAGGCTGGTGGCGGTGAAGTCCTCCTGGTAATAGATCTGCTGTTCCGGACGGAACTCTTTCCCGCAGCGGGAGCAGACCAGCGGTATGGTACGAATCATGCTTTCTTCCTCCTGAATTATCGCTTCTTCCGCATTGCATAAAAAAAGCCTTTACGGATTTCTCCGTAAAGGCATGGATTCGAAATGGTCGGAGCGACTAGATTTGAACTAGCGACCTCTTCCACCCCAAGGAAGCGCTCTACCAAGCTGAGCCACGCCCCGAATCACAATGACAAGTTTAATACATATAGGCGGTTCTGTCAACCCCTTTTCTGAAAAAAATCAAAAAAAAGAGGAAAAAGTTGAAAAAACCGGAAAAATCTTTTTACCGCAGCGGCCGCGCGCCCTTCAGATCCAGGTCCAGCACATGGTATACAGCGTGCTGTCCCGCCTTGGCGAAAGCGTCCACCATGGCCTTGCCGATGGCGTCGCCGTCCTGGTCGGGAGCGGCATAGGCCATCAGGGTGGAGCCTGCGCCGCTGATGATGCCTTTGTAGGCGCCTGCTTCTTCTGCCGCCTTGAACACGTCCTCCAGACCCGGGATCAGATGGCTCCGGTAGTTCTGGTGGAGCTTGTCCTCCAGGGCGAATTTCAGCAGGGTGTCGTCCCCGCTGAGGAGGGCGCTGACCAGCAGCGCCGTCCGGGAGGAGTTGAACACTGCGTCCACGTGGGGCACATGGGCCGGGATAGCTTTCCGTGCCTTATGGGTGGAAAGCGGCGTGTCCGGCACCACGGCGATGAACTGCAGGGGCAGTTTGGGCACCATGCGGGAAGTATAGGCCTTGCCGTCCTCCTGGATGCTCACGGTGAAGCCGCCGAACAGGGCCGGGGCCACGTTGTCCGGGTGGCCCTCCAGCCGGTTGGCGTGCTGCAGCAGGGCGTTCTTGTCCAGATTGGCCCCGCTGAGGATGCTGCCGGCCATGACGCCGGCCACGATGGCGGTGGAGCTGCTGCCCAGTCCCCGGCTCTGGGGGACGCGGTTGTGCATCTTCACATGCATGCCGATCCGTTTCCCGTCGGTGGCGGGGTTCCACACGTCCAGGAAGGACGCGAAGGCCAGGTTGTGGCCGGAGGGTTTCAGCCGGTCGGCCCCCTCCCCTTTCACGTCCAGACGGAAGCCGGTATGCTCATCGCTGATGATGTAGGTGAAATCGTTATATAGGCCCAGGGCCAGCCCCAGGCTGTCGTAACCGGGTCCGCAGTTGGCCGAGGTGGCCGGCACCCGGATGGTGACGCTCTTTTTCATATAAGGACCTCCTTAGAATTCCAGGGAAGGGTCTTCCACCCGCAGCACGCTGCAGACACGTTTCACGATGGGAAGCACCTTCAGGGTCTGGATGGAGAGCTCCAGGCTCATGCGGCTCACATTGTTGGTGATGACCACAATCTCCGCCACGCCCTCCGCGGGTTTGTTCTTCTGGATGACGGTGCTGAGGCTCATCTGCTGGGCGCCGAAAGTGGCCGCGATGGCCGCCAGCACGCCGGGCTTGTCCTCCACGTGCATGCGGATGTAGCAGGGAGTCATCTCCTTGTCCGCCGGGCACAGTTTCTTCTCCTCGAAGCAGGTGCAGGTCACCCGTCCCGTGGAATGGGAGATGATGTTCCGGGCGGTGTCGATGATGTCGCCGCAGACAGCGGAGGCGGTGGGCATGCGGCCCGCTCCCTGTCCCAGGAACATGGCCTCGCCCACGGCGTCGCCGTTGACGAAGACCGCGTTGAAGGCGTCGTTCACCCCTGCCAGGGGATGGTGTTTCGGCAGCATGGCCGGATACACGTTGGCGCTGATGCCGTACTCCGGATCGTGTTTGGCCACGCCCAGAAGCTTGATCACATAGCCCAGGTCACGGGCGTGCTCCACGTCGCGGGCCTCCACGTTCTGGATGCCCTCCACATGGACGTCGTCCAGGGAGACACGGGTGTTGAAGGCGATGGAAGCCAGGATGGCGATCTTCCGGGCCGCGTCGAAGCCGCCCACGTCCGCCGTAGGGTCGGATTCCGCATAGCCCTTCTCCTGGGCCTCACGCAGTGCGTCCTCATAGGAGAGGCCCTCCAGGCTCATGCGGGTCAGCATGTAGTTGGTGGTGCCGTTGACGATACCCATGACGCTGCTGATGCGGTTGGCCGCCAGGCAGCTCTTCAGCGGACGGATGATGGGGATGCCGCCGCCCACAGCCGCCTCGAACTGGAAGTCCACCTGGTGCTCGTTGGCCAGGCTGAACAGCTCCTCGCCGTACTTGGCCAGGATGTCCTTGTTGGCGGTGATCACGTTCTTGCCCTTCTTCATGGCCTCGGCCATGTACTCCTTGGCGGGATGCTCCCGGCCGATGAGTTCCACCACGATGTCGATCTCGGGATCGTCCACGATATCCTCGATCTTATCCGTGAATTTCACAGGGAATTTCTCAATCTCCGGTTTGATCCGGTTCATGTCATGCACAAGCACCGTCTTGATCTCCACGGGTCTGCCCACTCTTCTGGCGATCTCCTCACGGTTCTCCGCCAGAACAATCAGCACGCCCCCGCCTACGGTTCCGGTGCCCAGTAATCCTACTTTAATCGCTTCTGCCATTCCAGATTTCCCCCTCGTCTCCATTTTCAGTCTTTTTCCGGTGGACATGCCCACCGCCGGCGTACTGTTTTTGTCCGGATAACAGAAGAGTCTGTCCGCCTCCCAAGAGATGCCGGATAGACTCTTCCCGTTCTATTTGTTTGTGATATGCGCCCCCCAAAGGGCATCCTATATGCGTTTAAGGGCTCTCTCCCGCTTCAGTGGGCGGGGATGGCTGCCATGGATCTCCCGGAGGTTTTCCGGCGGTCTCAGGCGGCCACAGGCCTTCACGCGTCTTTTGCCGGATTATACCTGGCCCAGGACTTCCAGGCGTTTCACGCCGTCGATCATGCGCAGTTTGTCCAGCAGGGCCTCCAGGTCGATGGTCAGGTTGTTGGTCTCGATGGAGATGGTGGTGTTGGCCACGCCCTGCAGGGGAATCCCCTGGTTGATGGTCATGATGCTGCCGGAATCGGAAGCCACGGTGTTCAGCACCTTGGACAGCACGCCGGACTTATGCTCCAGCAGCAGGGACAGGGTGATGATCTTGTCCTTGCTTGCCTCATAAAACGGGAAGACATAGTCTTTGTATTTGTAATAAGCGCTGCGGCTCAGTCCCATTTTCTCAACGGCTTCGTTGATGGTCTTCACTTCGCCGCGTTTCAGAATCTCTTTCACTTTGATGGTTTTCTTGATTGCCTCCGGCAGGATCTCTTCCCGTACCAGATAGAATGTTGATTTTTCGGACATACAATCCACTCCTTTGATTTTTTTCAGGGTCTCTTTGTTGTTGGTATCAGCCGGCACCATGCGTTCAATGGGTTGATGCTTCCTGTGCCGGGTGATGGTATATGGGTAATTTTATAAAAAACGTCATTTGCCCTTCTTGTCCATGGAGCCCGGGCTGATCTTGCTCTCGGTGCCGTCCATGAGACGCTTGATGTTGTCTTTGTGGCGCAGGACCACGAAGAGACAGGCCAGCGTGCCGAACACGGCATAAGGGAAGGGATACCCCAGGCACCAGCCGGAGGCGGCGGCCACGATGGCCCCCACCACAGATCCCAGGGAAACGTAGCGGGTCACCAGGACGATGGCCAGCCATACGGCGAAGCCGATCCCGGCGCTCAGGGGCAGCATGAACAGGAACAGGCCCAGTCCGGTGGCGACCCCCTTGCCGCCCTTGAATCCCAGGAAAAGGGAATAGTTATGACCCAGCAGCGCGCCCAGCGCGGCCACGGCCACCAGGACCGGGTCACCCAGGAAATGCCGCACCAGCGCCAGGGCGATGATGCCTTTCAGCATATCCCCTATCAGCACCAGCACCGCGGTCTTCGGCCCCACCGTGCGGAACACGTTGGTGGCGCCGATATTGCCGCTGCCGTAATCTCGTATATCAATACCGTGAAAAGCTTTCACCAGCCATAATCCGCAGGGCACGGAACCGAACACATAGCCCAGCAGGAAACAGGCGGCGGTGGTTATGGAATCCACTATATAAACACCTCAGTCGATGGACGCGGCCTTGCCGCGCCGTGATAATTGGTTATAAATCGTCCTCGTTCTTCGCCCGCACGATCATGTGCAGCGGGGTGCCCTCGAAACCGAAGGATTCCCGGAGCTTGTTCTCCAGATACCGCTGGTAGGAGAAGTGCATCCCCTCCGGGTTGTTGACGAACAGCACGAATGTGGGCGGTTTCACCTTCACCTGGGTGGCGAAGTAGATCTTCAGCTGCTTGCCGCGGTCCGTGGGAGGCGGATTGATGGCGCAGGCGTCCTCGATCACCTGGTTCAGCACCGAGGTGGAGATGCGCAGCGCGCTCTGCTCAGCCACATACTTGATGACCTCGGGCAGACGGTGGATACGCTGCATGGTCATGGCGGACACGTAGACAACCGGAGCGTACTGCAGGAACACCAGCTCCTTGCGCAGCTCCTCGGTGTAGCGCAGGGTGGAGGTGTTGTCCTTCTTGTACAGGTCCCACTTGTTCACCACCAGGATGATGCCTTTGCCCGCCTCATGGGCGTAGCCTACGATCTTCTTGTCCTGCTCCGTCACGCCGGTGATGGCGTCGATGACCATCAGCACCACGTCGGAACGGTCCACCGCCCGCAGGGAGCGGATGATGCTGTATTTCTCGATGAGCTCGTCCACACGGGCCTTGCGGCGCATGCCCGCGGTGTCGATGAAGAGGAACTTCTGTCCGTCCTTCACCACCGGGGTGTCGATGGCGTCACGGGTGGTACCCGCCACGTCGCTGACAATGGAGCGCTCCTCCCCCACAAGTGCGTTGAAGATGGAGGATTTGCCCACGTTGGGGCGGCCGATGAGGGCCACCTTGATGTCGTCCTCGTCCTCGTCGTCCAGCTGGGGCACGGTCTGGTCCACTTTCTCCATCAGGGCGTCCAGCATATCGCCGAGGCCCAGATAATTGGCTGCGGAGATGGGAATCGGGTCGCCCAGGCCCAGGTTGTAGAACTCGAACACCTGGAGCTCCTGTTTCGGGGAGTCCGCCTTGTTCACCGCCAGCAGGATGGGTTTGCCGGATTTGCGCAGAATGGTGGCCACCGCGTCGTCGTCGTCGGTGATGCCGGTACGGGCGTCGCAGACAAAGAGGATCACGTCAGCCTCACGGATGGCGATCTTGGCCTGCTCCCGGATGGAGATGGCGATCTTGTCCGTGTTGGCGATCTCGATACCGCCGGTATCCACAATGACAAACTCCCGGTCCAGCCATTCGGCTGTGGAATACAGCCGGTCTCTGGTCACGCCGGGGGTATCTTCCACGATGGAGATACGCTGGTTGGCCAGTACGTTGAATAATGTCGATTTGCCCACGTTGGGGCGGCCGACAATCGCGATAATGGGTTTTGCCATATTACTTACCTCAACCTTTCTTTCATATTGCTTCGGGGAACGGCTTCTCCCTCTGTGGGGATGCCTCCCTCTCTATGGATGCGGATTCTCCGGGCCGCCGCCAAGATGTCCTTCCAGACAGCTCAGTGGTCGATGCCGTTGCGGGAATCCACGCCTTTATAATAGTAATGTTTCACTTCCTGCATATCCGTCACCAGATCCGCGATGCGGATCAGTTCGGGAGGTGCCTCCCGGCCCGTGAAGATGAGCTCCGTATGGTTCCGGTTGGCTTTGAGGAACTCCACCACATGTTTCGTGTCGATGAGTCCCTTGGACATGGCCAGATTGATCTCGTCCAGGATCAGCAGGTCCGCCTCCCCGGAGAGGATCACCCGCTCCGCCTCGGCCCAGGCCTCCTTGGCCATCTGCACGTCGATGGGGTCCGGATGCCGGAAGTTCACGAAAGCGTCCCGTCCCATCTGTTTCATGGTGAAACCGGGCAGCGCCCGGCAGGCACGGACCTCGCCGTACCCCGGATCGTCTTTCATGAAGCTGATCATGGTCACTTTGGCGCCGTAGCCGATGGCCCGCAGGGCCACGCCCAGTGCCGCCGTCGTCTTGCCTTTGCCCGTTCCCGTATATACCTGGATCATGCCGTAGTTTTCTTTCAAGTCTGTCGCTCCTTTACTGTGCCAGCAGGGCATACAGCTCCTTGGCCCCCGCGGCGGTCTTCACCACCCGGGCGGCTTTCTCCTTGAATGCGGCCAGGCTCATGTCGTCCAGGAACAGATTGTCCTGGTTCAGCACCACGCCGGGCAGCACCACAGGGCATTCTTCCGGCAGATGCTTCAGGATGTCCCCGCCGGTCAGCAGCCCCGTCACGTTGATGGTGTGACCGAAGAAATCGTTGACCACGGAGAGAAGCTGATGCCGGGTGCCGAAACGCCGGTTGAACTGCTCGATCACCGGTTTCAGAATGCCGTAGGCCGATACCCCTACCGGTATGACATAGTTTTTCGTGGAGGGAACCGTGTCCCCCACCTGTTTGCGGTCCGCCTCTTCCCACTCGTAGAGGAAGTTCCGGCTGAGACCGATACCATTCTCAAGCTGCGGGAACCCGTCGTACCACTCCGCCGGGGGCAGCGGGCTGCCTGCCAGCACGTAGAACTCGTCTCCCAGATAGATGAAGGACTTGCCCAGTTTCCGGCGGCAGTCCTCCTGCCAGGCGGTGACGGTCTTCACCATCTCCGCCGCCTCCTCGTGGTTGAAGGTGCGCAGTTCCGGCAGATTGTCCGTACGCTTGGTCAGACCTACCGGCACCACCGCCATGTCCTCCACGAACTCGCAGCGGGCGAACAGGTCCCGGAAAGACTTCTCCAGCACCGCGCCGTCGTTCCAGCCCGGGCAGCAGACAATCTGCGCATGGATGTGGATGCCCGCGTCGAAGAGACGCTGGAGCCGCTCCATGATCTTGCCGGAATGGATGTTCTTCATCATTTTCCGCCGCACCTCCGGATCCGTGGCGTGGACGGACACATACAAAGGCGAGAGATGGGTCTGCACGATCCGGTCGAAATCCTCGTCCTTCATGTTGGTCAGGGTGATGAAGTTGCCGTACAGGAAAGACATACGGTAGTCATCGTCCCTCACATATAAACCTTTACGCAGACCGGGAATCATCCGGTCCACAAAACAGAAAACACATTTGTTGTGGCAGCAGCGGATACCGTCGAACACCGCCTCCTCGAAGGCGATGCCAAGGTCCTCATCGGGATCCTTCTCCACTGTCACCTGGCGCAGTTTTCCGTCCAGCCCCTGGATGTCCAGGGTGATCTCGCTGTCCGCAGTGGCGAAACTTACGTCCAGTATGTCGCGCAAAGGCATTCCGTCAACAGCGCAGAGACATTCCCCGGCGCGGATGCCGGCCTCCTCCGCGAGGCTGTTCTTCTTGACAAAAGCGATTTTGCCTTTAAGCTGTATGTCCATTAAAAAATCCTCCAGACATATATATATGTTAATTATACATTATTTTTCAAGAAAAACAAATGTACAATGTGTGAATATATCGCAAGAAAAAAACCCGCTTGTAACAAGCGGGTCTTTGCAGCAAACTCAAAATTATTTGCGGATATTCAGTTTGGCGATGATCGCACGATAACGTTCAATATCCTTTTTCTCCAGGTATTTCAGCAGACCGCGGCGCTGGCCAACCATTTTCAGCAGACCACGACGGGAATGGAAATCCTTTTTGTTGCTTTTCAGATGCTCGGTCAGGCGTTTGATGGATTCGGTCAGTACAGCGATCTGTACTTCCGGAGAACCGGTGTCGCCTTCATGACGGGCATGCTCTTTGATGATAGCTTGTTTTTCTGCAGTAGATAACATAATAAAAAACCTCCTAGAAATTTGTGTGTACAGCCGATACCGGGCTGGCGTCGGAGAGGCGCGTCACTCAGTAACGGTTAACATTCTTAAGTATATTAGCATATGTCGCAGTGAAATGCAACTTTTTTAACAGCTTTTTTGTCTATTTTCCGCAACTTTTCTGTTACGGTCAGGAAACCTTTTCTGTCCGCCGGTGGATGACACCCACCTTTCACGTCCTCGGAACGCGGACAGAAAGGGCATGGCGCCACATTCGCGTCACCCTGTCCCCGCTTTCCCGGATGCCGCTGTTTTCCGCGGGCCGGAATATGGGAACCGTGACGGATGGCAGGAAGCTGTACCCCGTCCTCATTCCTTCCGGAAATAGTCCAGGGCCTCCTCCTTGTCCTGCCCGATCCGGGCCACCAGCTCCTCCAGGGAGCCGAACTTGGCCTCCGGCCGCAGGAAGCGGCAGAAGGTGGTCTTCAGATGGAGACCGTACAGGTCCCGGTCGCAGTCGAACAGATGGACTTCCAGCACCTCGTAGGGCACGTCGTCGAAAGTGGGGTTGATCCCCAGGTTTCCCACGCCGGCGTAGAAGGTGTCCCCGTCCTGGACCCGCATGGCGTAGACTCCGGGAGGCGGCAGTGCCGACTTCTTCCGGTCCACATACAGGTTGGCGGTGGGGAATCCCAGCTTGCGGCCCCGTTTGAAGCCCTGCTGGACGACGCCCTCCACGCTGTAGGGACGGCCCAGCATCTCCGCGGCCTCCTCCAGACGCCCTTCGGCGATGGCGGTGCGGATGGCGGTGCTGCTGATGACGGTGCCCTCCAGGGTCAGGAGCGGACGGACGATGACGTCGAAGCCCTTCTCCTCCCCCGCCTCCTTCAGGGTGTGGGTGTCACCCAGGCCGCAGTAGCCGTAGGTGAAATTCTCCCCGCAGGCCAGGCAGCGGTAATCGAACTTCTCCAGATTCTCCAGGAACTCGTCAGCCTTCAGGGAGGCCAGTTTCCAGTCGAAGGGGATGTCGATCAGCAGGTCCACGCCCAGCTCCTCCAGCAGGAGCATCTTCTCCTCCTGGGTGATGAGAGCAGGCGGCACGTGGTCCGGCAGGATGCAGGCATAGGGATGGTTGCTGAAGGTGAACACCGCCAGCTGCAGGTCGAGAGCCTTGGCGTACCCGGCCGCGCTGCGGATCACGTCCAGGTGTCCCCGGTGCAGTCCGTCGAAGGTGCCCATGGCGATGACGCAGGGGCGCTTATCCAGTTTTTCCTGTTCCAAATTGGTTATGATCTGCATCGTAGTCACAAACAACCTTTTCTTATGGTTTTGAGTTACACGATTCTTGTTGCGGTCTTAACTGTTGCGGTTTTGCGGATGACGGCCGCAGGCGGATCGGCAGTGCCTTCCCCGGGATGGTGCGGCCGCAATCTTATTCCGGCTTGTAGTCGCTGTGGAAGATGATCTTGGCGGCGCGGACTTTCTCCTCCTCCGCCTGTACCACTCCCAGGAAGCGTCCTTCCGGAGCATCCTCCCTCTCGGGGGCACGGTGTCCCGTCTCCTGGCCGAAATCCACCTCCCGCAGGACGTAACGCCCGTCGGGGGTGCCGGCGATGGTGGTCCGGACACCGTTGGTGATGCGGTAGGCCTGGAGGGGGTTCACCCGCAGCGCGGGCAGTGTGGCCACAGCGGTCTCCAGCGGCTGGAGGCAGCTTGCCGGATCGGTATTGATCTCCTCCAGGGTGGAGGCCTCCTCCATGGTGAACCCGGCCACCCGGGTCCGCAGCAGGAAGGTCATGGTGGCCACTGTCCCCAGGGCCTTGCCGATATCCTCCAGCAGGGTGCGGATGTAGGTGCCTTTGGAGCACTCCACGTCCAGCACGAAGTACGGCGGGTTGAAGTCCACCAGCTCCAGCCGGTAGACCTCTATCTTCCGGGGCTGCCGCTCGATGCCGGCACGGGCGTACTCATAGAGTTTCTTCCCGTTGACCCGCAGGGCGGAATACATGGGCGGCACCTGGAGGATCTCCCCCCGGAAGCCTTCCAGCACCCGGAGGAACTGCTCCTCGGTGATCTCCGGCACCGGCAGGCGCTCCAGCACCTTGCCGCTGTCGTCCCCGGTGTCGGTGGAAACGCCCAGGCAGGCTTCCGCCCGGTAGTTCTTCGTCCCCTCCACCGCGTACTCCAGCAGGCGGGTGGCGTTCCCCAGGAACACGGGCAGCACGCCGGCCGCGTCCGGATCCAGGGTTCCCGCGTGACCCACCTTCTTCAGGTTGTAGGCCCGGCGGATCCGGGCCACGATATCGTGGGAGGTGAAACCGGGGGCTTTCAGCACGTTCACCACCCCGTCCGGGGGCAGGGAACGGCTGACGTCCCCCTTGCGGAGAACGTCAGCCTGTCCCGGTCTCACCTGTTTATCTGTCATGACAGCAGTTCTTCCACGGCGGGAAGAACAATCTTCTTCGCTTCCCCGATGGGTGCGTGGATGCTGCAGCCGGCAGCCTTGGGATGTCCCCCGCCGCCGAAGCCCAGCGCCAGCGCCGCCACGTCCTTCTCACGGGAACGGAAGCTGACTCTGGTCAGTTCCGGCTCCACCTGTTTGAAGAGCACGGCGATCTCCACTCCCTCGGTATAGCGGGGATAGGAGATGAAGGTGTCGGTCTCCACGTTCTTGTCGTAGAGTTCCGGACCGATCTCCACGTAGGCGATCTTGCCCTCGTGGATGAAGGTCAGGGTCTTCAGCACCTTGCCCAGCATCTCGATCTGGTTGCGTTTCTTCACTTCCATGTTGTCGGAGATGACTCCCGGATCCACGCCGTATTCCAGCAGGTCCGCGGCGATACGCAGGGTATGGGCCGTGGTGTTGGAGTACTTGAAGGAACCGGTGTCGGTGTACAGGCCCTCATAGAGGCAGATAGCGATCTCCTTGGTGAAAGGCACATCCATCTCCTTCAGCAGGGTGTACATGATCTCGCAGGTGGCCGCAGCCTGGATGTCCAGGTGCAGGTAATCCGCGAACTCCGTATTGGTCTTGTGGTGGTCGATGTTCACCACCGCCGGGGCCTTCACCACTTCCATGGCGTTGCCGGCACGGTCGGCGGAGCTGGCGTCCATGACAACCAGCAGGTCCGCCTCGATGCGCTCCTCCGGACTGAACCGGCGGAAAGCCTCGATGCCCGGCAGGAACTTGAAGACATCCGGCATCTCATCGTCCACGTTGAGGATCACCTCTTTGCCCATGGCGCGGAGTGCCGCTCCCAGGGCCAGGGTGGAACCGAGAGTGTCGCCGTCGGGGCTGACGTGGCTCACCAGCACCAGCTTCCTGGCTTCTTTCAGCAGTGCCGCGGTCTCGCGGGCATCGCAGATTTTACTCATGGTCCTTCGCCTCGTCCGTGTCTTTGATCTTCTTCAGCAGTCTCTCGATATGGTCGCCGTATTCCAGGGAAGTGTCCTTCGCCAGGATCAGTTCCGGAGCCACCCGCAGGCGGATGCGTTTCGCGATCTCGGAGCGCATGAAGCCCAGGGCCTTCTGCAGACCCTTCCAGGCTTCCTCCTTCTTCTCCTCGGAGCCATAGAGGCTGACATATACTTTGGCCTGGCTCATGTCGTCGGTCAGGTCCACCCCGGTGATGGTCACAAACTGGATCCGGGGATCCTTCACATCCCTGAGGAGGATGTTGCTCAGCTCCTCATGGATGGCCTGTTGTACTTTCTCTACTCTTAATCTAGCCATATATTCACCTTTCATAAGCGGCACGCTTATTTAGGTGCCACCTCTTCCATTACAAATGCTTCGAACACGTCGCCTTCCTTGATGTCGTGGAATTTCTCCAGGGTGATGCCGCACTCGTAGCCGGCAGCCACCTCTTTCACGTCGTCCTTGAAACGGCGCAGGGATTCCATCACGTCCTCGGCGATCACGATGCCGTCACGCACTACGCGGATCTGGGCGTTGTTGGTCACTTTGCCCTCCAGCACGTAGCAGCCGGCGATGATCATCTTGGAGATGGTGATGATCTGGCGCACTTCCACGCGGCCGATGACGTTCTCCTTGAACTTGGGAGCCAGCATGCCTTTGATGGCGGCCTCCACGTCGTTGATGGCGTCATAGATGACACGGTAGGTGCGGATGTCCACTTTCTCGGTCTCTGCCACTTTGCGGGCATTGGCGTCAGGACGCACGTTGAAACCGATGATCAGCGCGTTGGCGGCGGATGCCAGCATCACGTCGGACTCGCTGATGGCGCCTACGCCGGAATGGACCACGGTAACCTTGACCTCTTCGTTCTGGATCTTCTCCAGAGAGGCGCGGATGGCTTCCACAGCACCCTGAACGTCGGCTTTCACGACAATGTTCAGTTCTTTCAGCTCGCCTTCCTTGATGCGGCTGAAGAGATCGTCCAGAGAAACCTTCGCGGCTTGCTGCTGCTCGGATGTCTGCTGGTCAACACGTTTCTCCGCGATGCTGCGGGCGGTCTTCTCGTCCACCGCATCCAG
>CALAZX010000317.1 GCA_937926555.1 uncultured Negativicutes bacterium
CCGGACTTGCCGTTTTCTCCGCCGGATCTGTCCCGATCCGTCCGTTTGCGGCCGGGCTCCGTCTCCATCCGTTATACACCCGTTTTGCCGGGATGTCCAGTTCGGCTCAGTCCTCGTCCACCTTGTCCTCCAGCTCGCCCTCCACGTCCAGGTAGAGCTTCTGCAGCTCCTCCAGGGTCTCGGGTTTCGCCTTCCAGAGGCCCCGCTGGCTGGCTTCCAGCAGGGTCTCCGTCATCCGCTGCAGGGCCCAGGGGTTCACATCCCGGAGCCATTCCTGCACTTTCGGGTCGAAGGTGTATTTCTCGGCGTACTTCTCGTACATCCAGTCTTCCATCACGGCGCTGGTGGCGTCCCACTGGAAACTGTGGGCCAGGTAGTTGGCCATGTCGGCGGCGCCCTTGTACCCGTGCTCCATCATGCCGCTGATGAATTTGGGGTTCACCGCCTCGCTGCGGAAGATCCGCTTGGCCTGCTCCTGGACGCTGTGCATGGTGACACGGCTCCGGTCGCTGCTGTCGCCGCAGTAGGAACGGGGCGCGCTGCCCTTGATGCTGCGCACCGCGGCGATCATGCCGCCGTGGTAGGCGTTGTAGTCGTCGCTGCTGAGCATGTTGGTCTCGTGGTTGTCCTCGTTCTTGATGGTGATGTCCAGGGACCCCATCCGTTTCCGGAACTGTTTGGGCAGGAACTTGCCACGGGTCTTGCCGCCGTAGGCGTGGCCGCCCCAGCGGACGTAGACGTCGGCCAGGTCGTCGATGGACTCCCAGTTCTTGGACTCCAGCAGGTTGGAGACGCCGGCGCCGTAGGCTCCCGGCTCGTCGCCAAAGATGCGGAAGGCGGCCTGGCTCCATGCGTCCTCATGGGTCAGCCCTTCGTCCTCCTGGATCTCACGGCTGTCCTCCAGCACGTGCTTGCGGATGAAGTTCAGTTCCGTGTCCTCCTCCAGGGCGGCCACTTTCAGCACCGCTCTGTCCAGAAGCTCCGCCGCGCTGGGCATGGCGTCCCGGAAGAGGCCGCTGATACGGGCTGTGACGTCGATACGGGGCCGTTTCAGCTCGCCCAGGGGGATGACCTCCAGTCCGGTGACTTTGAGGCTTCCCGGCTGCCATACGGGTTTCAGGCCCATCAGGTAGAGGAACTCGGCGATGCACTGGCCGTGGCTGCGCATGTTGGCGCCGGACCAGAGGATGATGCCGATGTTCTCCGGGTAATGGCCCTCCTCGGCGATGAACCGCTCGATCACCTGGTCCCCCAGGGCCATGCCGATCTCCCAGGCCGCCTGGGTGGGCAGGGTCCGGGGGTCGATGCCGAAGAAGTTGCGGCCGGTGGGCAGCAGGTCCGCACCGCCGCTGGAAGGAGCGCCGGAGGGGCCGGGCTCCACATATCCGCCCTCAAAGCCGCGGAGCATGTTCTCCTGCTCCTGGGTGGTGAGCATCAGGTTGGGGTAGATCTTGCCGCAGATGTAGCCGCAGACTTTCTCCACCCGCTCCCGGAAGGCGGGATCCTTCTCCCCCGCCTCTTTCACCCAGGGGATGGCCAGGGCCGCTTCCACGGCCTCCCGGCTGAAATCCTTCTCCTGGAGCAGGGCCAGGATCTCACGGGACTGGCCGATGATCCGGTCGATGAGCATGTTGTTGGTGATGCCCAGGGGCTCGTAGATCTCCGCGCTGTTCTCCAGCAGATCGTAGTAGTCGGAGCCGTACATGGAGGCCAGGGTCTGGTTGAGACTGGGGATGGCCCCGTTGTCCAGCCGGGTCAGCAGCCACAGGTACTCCGTCAGGCCCTCCTCCTCGGGAGGCTGGCCCAGGATGTGGAGGCCGGTGTGGACCTCCATGTTCTTCAGGTCCGTCACGTAGTTGTGCAGGGCCAGGATATAGTCGTCAAAAGGCAGCGCCTCATCATAGGGCACCTCGTCGTCCAGGTTGGCCTCCTGTGCCTTGGCACGGACCAGCTCCGCCAGTTTCGGCAGGTTCTCCGGCTGGGTCCGCTGGAAATGGACGTACTCGTCCAGCAGCTTCTCCAGCTCCTCCAGCTCCTCGTAGGTGCCGGCCTGGGACTGGGGCGCGGGCAGATGCTCGATGAGCACCGCGGCGCCTCTGCGTTTGGCCTGGATGCCCTCCCCCGTGATGGTCATGTTGTAGGGGTAGATGTTGGGCAGGTCACGCAGGGCCAGGAAGGGATAGCAGGTCTCGGAGAGGCCGGCGTTCTTGCCGGGAAGCCACTCCAGGCTGCCGTGGGTGCCGATATGGGCCACGGCGTCCGCCTGCCAGATGTCCCTCACCCACTGGTAGAAGGCCAGGTAGTGGTGGGTAGGCGCGCAGAAGGGCGAATGGTAGGTCTTCTCCGGGTCCTCGCCGAAGCCACGGGGCGGCTGCACCGTGATCAGCACGTTGCCGTCCATGGTGCCGGGCACCAGCAGGCTGCCGTCGTATTCCATGACAGAGCCGGGGGCGTCCTCCCAGTCCTTCCTCAGCTGCTCCCGGACACTCTTCTCCATGGAGTCGTAGTACTTGCGGTATTCCGCCGCCTTGATCTTGTTGGCCTCGTCCAGCTGCCGCTCCGTGAGCATGGCCCGGTCGTTGGTGGCGTGGCTGGTGAGGATCTTGATGAACTCCTTCCCGTCCTCGGGGATGAAGTCCACGGTGTATCCCCGCTCCTTCATGGCTTTCAGCACCCGGCGGATACTCTCGATGGTGTCCAGGCCCAGGCCGCTGCCGATGTTGGAGTTGCGGGGCGGGTAGTTGTGGAAGATGATGGCGATTTTCTTGTCCTTGTTCTCCTTCCGGCGGAGCATAGCCCACTTTCCTGCTTTCCGCACGATCTCGGGGATCCGCTCCATGTTGGGCACGTAGCGGACATCGCCGTTCTCCAGGATTTTCTTGTTGGCCACGGGCAGTCCGTGGGTGGTGCCGTCGAACTCGGGCATGGTGACGCTGATGGACACCTCGATGGCGTTCATGCCTTCCAGGTTGTCCTTCCATTCTTTGTACGGGGTCATCAGGGTGTAGGCCTCGAGAACGGGGATGTCCCACTGCTTCAGGGCGTCGATGGTCACCGCGCCGCTGCCGGTGAGGGAGAATTTCAGCACATTGAGCAGCGCGCCGATGAAAGGCACGCCGTCATGGCAGAAATAGTCGTTGAACAGTTTCGGCAGGGAAGGCATCCCCATCTCCTCGGAGGGCATGCCGTTGGTGCAGACGCAGACGACGTTCATGCGCGGCTGCTCGGGCTCACTGATGATGGCGGTGTGGTACTCC
>CALAZX010000318.1 GCA_937926555.1 uncultured Negativicutes bacterium
TTGCTGCTTTTCAGCGTGATTATTTTGCTCATACATAACTTCCTTTCTTCTTCCGGCGTCCGTCCGCTACCCTTGCCAGGCGGTACGCTATGCGCCTTATCTATCTTCTTGGTCGTTCCGATGTCCTGTCCGGACATCTTCAGATCTCTGTCTGTATCTCATCTGTTCTCCGGCACGCTGTCAAAGGTCTGGCAGCTGAGCAGGGTGTCCAGGAAAGTCCCTCCGGCGGCACGGCCCAGTTCCAGGTCGCTGACCACCACCCGGCGGATATAGACCTTGCGGCCGTTCTCGTAATAGCTGCTGGCGGAATGGAGCACGTAAGGCACCCCGTTCACGGAACCCAGGTACAGCATCACATGGCCGTCCAGGTTCAGCAAGGAACCCGGAGGCAGCTGCCCGATCACCCGGAGTTTCTCTTTCCGGTCCAGACTCCGCAGGTCGCGGAAGGTTCCCGGAGCCTTGCGGATAGCCGCCGTATTCCGCGGCAGCCGGATGCCGGGTCCCCGGTAGACCGCGTCCACCAGTCCCGAGCAGTCAACGCTGTGGAGGGAGTTCCCCCAGCCGTACTCGTTCCCCAGGAAGCGGAACGCGTTCTCCAGCAGCTGGTTGGATGTGTAGGGCTGCGGCCCTTCCTTCAGGGGCGCCGTGGCAGGCACCTCCACCGTCCGGGTATGGAGCCGGCCTTTGCCGTCCCGTCGGGGGACCAGCACTTTCCAACCTTCCCCGCTCCTCCTGTCCGGACCGTTTCCGGGAGGGCTCTTCAGCGGCAGCCGGGAACCCTGGAGGAAGAAAAGCTCCTCCTGCCCGGTGTCCAGACGCCAGTCCCGGCCCGTCACCGTGACGAACCGTTCCGGCCTGGCATATTCCAGCCACTGCTGCCGTCCGCAGCGGGCGATGTCCGCCGCCCGGATCCAGCCCCGCAGCTGGTAGAGCTGCACATAGAGGTAGTTCCCGTCGGCGGAACGGTGGAGGATCAGCACCGGCTCCCCGGCGTCCAGGGTGGAATCCTGGATCCGGTCGTAGTACCGGTCTCCGGGAGAGGTGAACCAGCCTTTGTCCGTCGGCATGTTCCGCACGTCGGTATGCCGCACGGTGACGCCGTGCTCCCCCCGGATGACCAGGGGGACCGAGGCTGCGTCCGTCAGGGCTTTCAGCCGTTCCTTGTCGCTGTCCGACGCCCGGCGCCCCTCTGTCCAGAGGGTGCCCCGGAGCATCCAGAAATTCTCCATGCCACGCCGCACTTCCGCCCCGTCAAAAAAGGGAGGAAGGACAGCCAGGTCCACCAGCCCCACGCCGGCACCTTCGATACGGCGGTTCAGGTCCGCCACAGCGTCAGGCGCCAGCAGCACCCGGTCTCCGGCAGGATTCCGTTCCTGCCAGAAAGCCGCGGTGGTCATGGGGCCGTCCCGGATTACCTCCGCGGAAGCCCCGGGAAGTCCCAGGAAAAGGCAGAGAATCCCCGCCGCCACATGTCGCCAGCCCATAGAAGCCCCCTTCCGGTATCCTCCTCACCGCGACAGGCCCCGGCCCGTCACGGGAAATCACAAAAATTATTATCACCAGCCCTCTGCGCAAGTCCTATGACCGGAGAGGGTTATAGATTATTATAACTCACTCCCAGTTGATAAATCAATGTGACTTTGCCCTCCACGGAGCAAATCAGGGCCAGTTCAAAAAAAGTTCAAAAAAAAACGTATTCCATAACCCGTTGGTTAAAGAATACGTTAAAGACCGAAGACAGTTCCGTTTTCCCCGTGTTCTCCCGATACGGAAAAAACAGAACCGCTTTTCAGTTCAAGACTCATTATATAATGGTCCGGCGGTAAAAGCAACCATCCTTTCCATTTCCCTGTTATATTGCAACACTTTTCCCCGTCAATTGGCGGAAAAGAGCCTCTTTTACATCAAATGATACGATTTCAGCACTTCTTTCAGCTTCTCCAGACCAGCTTCCGTCATGGGGGTCAGGGGCAGTCTGGGGTTGCCGGTCTCGATGCCGGTCACCAGGGATACCGCGGCCTTCACGGGGATGGGGTTGGTCTCCAGGAACATGGCCTGGGCCAGGGGCACCATCTTCTTGTTCAGCAGGGCGGCCTCTTTCACACGGCCATCCTCATAAGCCTGCATCACGTCCTGGAGGATCTGGCCGTCCACGTTGCTCAGCACGGACACCAGGCCCACAGCACCTACGGACATGAAGGGCAGGATCAGGCCGTCATCGCCGCTGTAGATGGAGAAGTCCTCCGGCAGGATGCGGAAGAGCTCGGCCACCTGGGCCACGTTGCCTGCGGCCTCTTTAAGAGCAACCACGTTGGAGAAGTCCCGGGCCACTCTGGCCACAGTGGCGGGAGCCACGTTGGCGGCGGTTCTGCCGGGCACGTTGTAGAGCATCACCGGCAGCTTGGTGGCTGCGGCGATGGCGCCGAAATGCTGATAGTAACCTTCCTGGGTGGGCTTGTTGTAGTAGGGGCCCACCACCAGGCAGCCGTCCACGCCGGTCTCCTCGGCGGCACGGGTGAATTCGATGCTTGCCTGTGTGTTGTTGGAGCCGGTTCCCGCGATGACGGGGACACGTCCGTTGACCTGTTTCACCACAGTGCGGTACAGGGCCAGTTTCTCCTCGGCGGTCATGGTGGCCGCCTCGCCGGTGGAACCGGTGACAACCAGTCCGTCACTGCCGTGGGCCAGCCACCATTCGGTGAGCTCGGCGGCGGCCTTGTGGTTCACCTGTCCGTCTTCCGTGAAAGGGGTGACCATCGCTGTCAACAATCTGCCAAAATACGGTACTTTCATTTTCTTAGCACGCTCCTTGTGTATTGAATGAACTGTGTGTCCGGATGAACCGGCGGACCGGGACGCTTTACGCGCCGGACCGGAGACGGCCGCTCCGCAGCGGTCCCCTCTCCCCTGCCGGGGCGCCGGGATGAATCAGATCAGAGATGATAGGCGGCATGCAGTGCCTGCACCGCCTCTTTCAGGCATACGCCGGGGATGATGGCGGAGATCGTGGTGGCGGAGTCCACCGTCTGCAGGATGCTGATACCCTTCTCCGTCAGCGCGTTGACGAAGGTGGCCATGAGACCGGGCATGCCCTTGACGCTGATACCCACCACGGAGACCTTGGCGCAGTCCTCCGTCAGTTTGAAATGGAAACCGTGGTTCCGCAGCACGCTGCGGCAGGCTTCCGTGTTCTCGCTGTAGATGGCGAACATGGACCCGTTGAGGGACAGGTTCAGGCAGCTGACGCTGATACCTTCGTCCGCCAGCAGCTGGAAGAGGGGCTGGCCCTCGTCAGTGCCGTTCAGCAGCACCTTCGCCTGGGTGATGCCCTCGATGTAGGTCACGCCGCTGATGAAGCTGACGGCCACTTCCCGGTCCGCCTGCTCCACCTTGAAATCCTCGCTGCTGGTGATGAGGGTGCCGGGGCAGTCCTCGAAAGTGCACTTCACGTACAGGGGGATGTTCTTCTTCATGGCGATCTCCACCGCTCTGGGATGGATGACCTTGGCACCCTGCTCCGCCAGCTCGCAGACGGC